>JAKEHC010000099.1 GCA_022615255.1 Candidatus Dadabacteria bacterium
TCAGGCTCTTTCCTCTCTTTAATCCTTATCTCACCGTCATCAGCGTATTCAAACTGCTTTGCATTCTTACATTCAGGATATCTAGAGCACGAGAGAAATTCACCCCTTTTCCCCCATTTTATAATCATCTGGGAACCGCACTGCTCGCAGTCAATCTCCGTAGGCACACCCTCGCGCCTAAGACTCCTCATCGAAACCTCCGCTTGCTTGAGCCTCTTCCCGAAACCCTTATAAAACCCATCTAAAAGTTTTACCCAGTTTACATTCCCTTCTTCTACCTCATCTAGCTTTTCCTCCATCTCCGCAGTAAACTGCACATCCATTACCTCTGGAAAACCTTCTATTAAAAGGTCTGTTACAGCACAGCCGAGCAAGCTTGGCTTTAACCTGTTCTTTTCCTTAATCACATATTCCCTGTCCTGAATCGTAGAGAGTATCGTAGCGTATGTAGAAGGTCGTCCTATACCCTTTTCCTCTAGCTCCCTTACAAGAGCGCTCTCCGTGAACCTTGGAGGTGGTTGAGTGAAGTGCTGCTTTCCTTCTAGTGCGATTAGTTTTAACTCCTCACCCTCACTCAGGTCAGGTAGTTTTCTCTCCTCCTCCTTTTCCTTTGCCTCTTCCTCTTCTTCCTTTCCCTCCATATATACAACTGTGAATCCAGTGAATTTCATCACAGAACCCGTAGCGCGGAATATCCCCTTACCAGCCTCAACCTCAACCGTTGTCTGATCATAAAGAGCTGGATTCATCTGTGAGGCAACGAACCTTTGCCAAATAAGCTTATAAAGCTCGAGCTCCTCTTCCGATAAATACTGTTTTATAGAATCCGGGGATTTAATCACAGATGTAGGCCTTATTGCTTCATGCGCATCCTGCGCGGATTTTTTCACCTTGTATACAATAGGACTTTCCGGAAGAAAATCGGCGCCATAGGCATCTCCTATATACATCCTAGCTTCCCTTACCGCATGGTCTGAAACCCTGACCGAATCCGTTCTCATATACGTGATAAGTCCATAGGGGCCCTCTTCACCAAGCTCAATACCCTCGTAAAGCTTCTGAGCAATAGCCATAGTTCTTTTCACGGGGAACCTAAGCTTTCTCGACGCCTCCTGTTGAAGTGTGCTTGTAATAAATGGAGGAGGAGCAGTTCTTGTTCTCTCTTTTTTCTCGAGAGAGAGTACAGCATATTTTTCGTTTCTTAGAGCCTCGACTATGCCCTTTGCCTGATCCTCATTTTTTATCTCAACCTTTTCACCTTCATACTTAGAAAGAAAGGCAACAAAAGAAGTAGTATCATCCAGAAGTTTTTCTAACTCCGCTTCTATAGTCCAGTATTCGTCCGGCTTGAAATTCTCAATCTCCCTTTCCCTTTCAACCACAAGCCTAAGTGCCACACTCTGAACCCTTCCAGCACTAAGCCCCCTTCTTACCTTCTTCCATAGAATAGGACTCACCTGATACCCGACAAGACGGTCGAGAATTCGTCTTGCCTGTTGCGCTTCAAACCTATCGCGGCTGAGCCTACTAGGGTTTCTTACCGCCTCAAGAACAGCCTTCTCTGTGATCTCGTGGATTAAGACTCTGTATGCCTTATCTTTTATCTTTAACCTATCTACTATATGCCAAGCTATTGCTTCGCCTTCTCTGTCAGGGTCAGAAGCGAGATAGATGCTGTCGGCTTTTTTAGAAGCCTTTTCAAGCTGGTCTAGGAATTTTTTCTTATCTTTAATCACAACGTATTCAGGTTTAAAGTTCTTCTCTATATCCACACCGAGTTTGTTATTGGGGAGATCAATTAAGTGTCCAGACGATGCCTCGACGCTAAAATCCTTACCCAGATACCTTTTTATAGTTCTAGCTTTAGCTGGAGACTCAACGATTATAAGCGACTTTGCCATTTAACCTCCAGAGTTCAATCTTAGGTATAAAGTTAATCACATTCAGAGCACTTTCAATAATAATTAATTTGGGTACATTTTACCTGAAATTACGTTATGTCAACCGGCTAATTCGGAGAAGGCCATTTCACCAAAATAAACTTCTTAATCTTTTAAATAAGTTAAGCTTAACCAAAATTGAGTTCGTTTTAATCTTGAATAGGCTAGAAAACTAAAAATATAAAGAAATCGTCAATGAATTCCGTTTGTTATAAATGCATTAACAATCTTATCGACGGTATTAATAAGAGAAAAAGTATAATCTACAGTTATAATTACATAAGATTGTCTTATTATTACCCAAAGTTCAGGGGGGGCAAAATAAAGCAATAAGGATAAAATAGACCATTCTAGGTTGATAATTTAGTTGTATCCAGAGGCATAATGACGGTGCCGGACCGCTGTTTTCTTAAGGAGGTGCTGTTGCTAGCACTAGGAGAGCATAATTGAAAATAAGCTTTTTGAAAATTGCTTCTATCTACCTAATTGTTCTGGGCACATTTTCAATTATCTTTTTCGATAACAATGAGATTATAGCATTGGGCACTGAAAATGGTCCGATTGAAATTTTGGGGGCTATCTTTTTTCTTTTAGCTGCTAGTCTGTTTATTGCCGCTTATATCTATTCTTCAAACGCAGGAAATAAACTCCGACGCTTTAACACTCATAAAAATTTATTTTATCTTCTATTAGGGGTCTTATTTCTAGTATGTTTTGCAGAAGAAATAAGCTGGGGACAGCGTATATTTAACTGGGAAACCCCAGAGCTTTTCAATCAAATAAATTTGCAAAAAGAGACTAATCTCCACAATATTTGGCTATTTGATAGTACGGAGTCAGATAGCAGTCGAAAATCAACTATGCATACAATGTTGTTTAATATGAATAGGCTTTTCGCCATCTTCTGGTTATCGTTTTGTGTTATTGTGCCCATCATTGATAGATTTTCTCTCAGAATGAGAAACTTCTTCAAGACAATTGGTTTGCCTATAACCCCTTTATGGATTGGAATGTTGTTCGTTACTCATGCTATTGTTTTTCAGATTATATATTCTTTTATAGATTTGCCTCATGATGTCCGAAACAGCGTTAATGAGCTTAAGGAGAGTAATTACGCCTTTATTTTTACTATTCTTGCCTATTACGAGCTTAGAAGAAACTGCAAGCAGTCAGATTTTCTCAGCAAATGACTAAAGCTTATGAAAATCCGGGAAAAAAGGCAGGTGAATTTTATAAAGAGAGAAGAGAGGCTTTTTAGCCTCTCTTCTCCTTTCCGTTTATCCTAAGTTATTTAAATAAATAAAGGTGCGAGAACAAGCGTAATTGTGGAGAGGAGTTTTATAAGAACGTGGATTGACGGTCCTGCAGTGTCCTTAAATGGGTCACCCACTGTATCTCCCACTACTGCCGCTTTATGCGTTTCAGACCTCTTTCCCCCATACATTCCAGTTTCTATGTATTTCTTTGCATTATCCCATGCCCCTCCCCCGTTATTCATAAGGGTTGCAACGAGGATCCCGCTGATTGTCCCAACCATAAGAAACGCTGCCACAGTTTCAGCACCTAGTCCAAACTGCTTGAATACGAGTCCCACTACTATAGGCATACCAACGGCAAGAAGTCCAGGCGGAACCATTTCCTTGAGTGCGCCCTTTGTAACAATGTCAACACACCTTGCATAATTTGGTTTTGCCGTCCCTTCAAGAATCCCTGGGTTCTCTTTGAACTGAGCACGGACATCGCTTATTACATAATAAGCCGCTCTTGCAACAGCCTTGATTGCCAGAGCGCTGAAAAGGAAAACCAGCATCGCCCCAAGAAGGCCGCCAACGAACACTTCAACCTTGGCTATGTCAACAGAGTCAAAAGCCTGACCTGTGAGATGTGCCACTTCATCGAGATACGCAGAGAAAAGAAGAAATGCCGCTAACGCCGCAGAGCCGATTGCATACCCTTTTGTTAGAGCCTTGGTTGTGTTTCCTACAGCATCTAGCCTGTCTGTTTTTACCCTTATCTCCTCTGGTTGTTTGCTCATTTCGACAATACCGCCAGCGTTATCAGTAATCGGTCCAAAGGTATCCATAGCAAGTATATATGCGGCTGTGCCTAGCATCCCCATTGTGGCAATTGCAGTACCATAAAGCCCAGCGGCGGTCTGAGAAATATCTGTGAGCTCCTTTAGCCCGTAAACCCCACAGAAATATGACCCGATTAATGCTGCCGAAATGGCAAGAACAGGTAGAGCCGTACATTCAAGCCCGACTGCCAGACCGGCTATTATGTTTGTTGCAGGACCGGTCTGAGAAGCCTCAGCAATGAACTTAACAGGGCGATACCTGTATTCAGTATAGTACTGAGTGATATAGACAAAAACGATACTCGTCGCTATTCCTATAAGACCCGCGACAAAGAGCCACATATTATTATTTAGCAATAAACGAGTAGCTATATAAAAACCAATCGCTGCAAGCACACAGGCAACATAGTATCCGCGATTTAATGCAGACATCGGGTCTTCTTTATCATTCTTTAACCCTACAATTCCGATTCCCACCATGCTGGCAATAAGGCCAAACGCACGTGCAACAAGAGGAAAGAGAATTCCGTTTATGCCGAAAATAGGGAAAAGTGCAACACCGAGTATCATCGCCCCAATGTTTTCCGCAGCCGTCGATTCAAAGAGGTCTGCTCCACGACCCGCACAGTCTCCTACGTTATCCCCCACAAGGTCAGCAATAACCGCAGGGTTTCTTGGATCGTCTTCCGGTATCCCTGCTTCTACCTTGCCGACAAGGTCTGCTCCAACGTCAGCGGCTTTAGTATATATTCCACCGCCAAGCTGGGCGAAAAGGGCGACGAAGCTTGCACCAAATCCATACCCTACTATTAGAAAGGGGACCCTCTTTACAACCTCTGGGTCATCTACTGAGCCGCCGTAAAGAATAAATAGGATTCCAACACCAAGAAGACTCATGGCAACTATCGTAATTCCTGAAACTGCCCCGCCTCTAAGCGATATCTTTAAAGCACTATTTAGGCTTGACCTGACTGCACTTGCAGTACGTATATTCGATCTGATCGAAATCCACATTCCGATATACCCGGCAAGGGCTGAGCACCCAGCACCAAAAAGAAAGGCTACCGTAGTGCGCCATGCCATGTCATGATCTCCCTTTGCAAACCAATAAAGCACAAAAATAAGAGCGGCAAGAACTATGCTCAGCATTGTAATGGTTGAGTACTGTCTTTTTAAAAACGCCTCAGCCCCCTCTTTGATAGCGTTGCTTATATTTTGCATCGCTGAAGTTCCCGTATCGCTGCCGAGCACGTAGTTGGCTAGATACCCAGCAAAACCTAGTGATAGAACACTGATGCCCAGAACTATCACCAGGAGCATTTGATCGAATTCCATTTTTGTATCCTCCTTTCTAAGATTAATAGGATTATAGGCTTACTTTTCCCTGTATATTGGAATATAGGGGAACTAGCATACTTCTTTAATTTAGTCATTAGAAACGGCAGGTATAACCCTAGAACCAGCTTTATTTCCTCTTTAATCCACAATTTATTTGGGAACAAATTTAAGCCCAATCCCTATTGGATTGTCCAATCTTGGTTTTTAGGGAAAGGAATCATAACTGGGAAACCAGGAAATTACAAATATATATAGGTCGCAAATCAAACAATGTTGAATTCATAATCAGCTACTGAGTAAATCTTCAAATTGAATGAAGCGTTAATTGTTATCAAGTACTTAAGCACCATACTCCTCATTATAGTCTTCTATTGCTGCCTCGACTACTTGTAGAGCATGCTCGCGGTTATAAATTTTCTCAATGGTCATCTGCGATTGCGTTCCGGACTCAAGCTTGTAGGTAATGAAGTAATGCCGTAAGCGTTCGACTAGAATTGCCGGCAGCCCCGAAATGTCTTCAAGTCCTCCCCAAAGGTTGTCGTTCTGTAGAACGGCAATGATTTTATCGTCAGCTAATCCTTTATCGATTCCTTGAAGACCACCTATGACTCTCGCATTTAGTATCACTTCCGAACGAGTAATGGGTCTCTCACTAAAAACACAGATATCGAGTGGATCACCGTCACCCCGTTGAAGGTTCGGTGTAAGTTTCCCTACTCTTCTCCCGCAGAATGTACGAGGAATAAACCCGTAAAGAGTAGGTGGTTGCGAGGAGGTCCTTTGCGGTCGGTCAACGCGAATGTACCCAGTAACTTTGTCCACTTCGTACTTGATACCATCGAACGGGGTTATCTCGATGTAAGCGTGGACAATCATAGGAGGTTGTGGACCAACTTCGAGACCATGCCAGGGATGGGGTCGCCAGCGATAATAGGGAGGAGGAAATACTCCCATCTCCCACCTCCAAATACGAAATTCTCTAGATATTTTTTATAACATAAACTACATCAGATATTCATATCCTTTAACGCATACTGAAGGCTTTAGAGGGCTTAATAGCCATCCTCGCCCCTATTGAATAGAAGGTTGCTCTGAAGCCATGTTATAACATCCATAAAGTCATTACATGGGTTTCTAAAGTCTCCGTTAGTTATGCATATGTCTCCAAAATATTGTATACATCTAGGGCAGTTATCAGGAACGATTGATCCAACGTTTGATATAGATTCCCTATCTTGTCCGCCCATGGAAAGGTTAAAGTTATACGTATATGTCTTTGTAACCGAATTGGGCAACTCGTCGTATTTACACCATACATACATCGATCCGTAAGTTTCCCTTCTGACACCACAGTAAAAAGGGCAGACATTTATACCCTGCTTTTGATGCCACCTGGCAATACAGAATGGTCGTGCTAAAGGGCACCATAAAGGCTTTATCCAGAAGATCTCCTTATCCCTGGTAGATATCAGATATTGGATATGTATCATGGCTCTTCTGCTTTCTATTACACGCCTTTTCTTCTCATTTGTCAAGGTTTGAGTTCTGAGGACCAATTTCGAAGGTCTGAATTGCTCTTTCGGACATGCTCCCTTATTGTCTCAGATGTATCCCTTTTAGGGTCAAGGATAATGGAAACAAAATAAACCCTATCTTGAAACCCGCTATTATCTGAGCCTTTTTCAATCTCTTTCATTCTCTATGATTGTCATAGGGCACACATCAAGGCAATTGGTATAGATATAATTAACTATCAGCACCTTTCCTCTAAGCTCTAAGAAGATAAACTTCTTACCATCCTGATTATTCGTTGTGCATCTTTTTTATAACCTTTCAAAGCGTAAACATAGATGGTTGCGGGTTATCATCTAGCCCAAACTAATTTCCTCATTCTGATTCAATGTTTAACATCCGTTAGCTTTTCGAGATAGTTCACAGAAACATCGAATTTTTTCTCTTTCAGCTTTCTATCCAGCTTATCAAAGTCACAGCCAATAACCCACAAATAATAAGTATCACTACTTTCCCTAGACGAACTAAAAGATAAAACCTTCTCAGTGCAAACTTGAAACACTCTAATTACATCCACAAGAGATACGCCTTCTGGTATCTTAACCTGCACCCTTGTCGGTTCCTCATGGAACCTCAAAAGATTAAGGAGACCGTCAAAGATGTCTGTAACAGTAATAATTCCTACTAATTCGCCCCTCTTAGAAACAACTGGAAGGGCATTAAACTTACGATTACGGATCATTCGAGCAGCTTCTTCCACGGGTGCATCCTCTATTATCGTCATAGGATTCGAGCTCATAACGTCACCCACCGTAAGCTCTGGACGCACAAGTGCCATACGGAGGTCTCTATCCGTAACTATGCCTACTAGTCTCTCATCTTTGAGTACAGGTATCTGGCGTATACTGTGTTTTTTTAACAAATGAAAAGCATTTTTAACATCCTCTCCCGGAGTTACGATTAGTGGGTTAGGTGTCATACAGTTTTTTACAAGCATTTTCTTCTCCTCCCTTAATTTTTAAACGCTTTTAATCCCACATCTCGTTTCTAGGCCTCATTTCTCTTGTGAACCTAGGAACTTACTTTCTTGCAACGAGGATGCCAGCAAAATTTTCTATCACTTTTAGCAAGCAACGTTAAAAGATGTGTCAGATGTCAGAAAATCTTACAGAAGCATTCCTCTAATTCTTTGACGTTTTCCAGATTTTAGGCTTAAATTATTGAACTAGTAAGGATTAACTCGATTAGATAGGGAAAGAAGTTTACATCCAAGGAGTTTGGAAACCAGCAATATTAGAAGTGATCTTCAGTTGACAACTCATTTCACATATTGTCATCTACTCTAGCCCAAACTGTTTTAACTTTCTGTAAAGGGTATCCCTTGAGATACCAAGAACCTCGGCGGCTTTTGATTTATTACCTTGAGATTCACGTAGTGCCTGCTCTAGCGCAAACCTCTCAAGCTTCTCTAATGATAGAAGTGTATGCTCTGAAGTTCTTGTTTTCTGCCATATTAGATGCGACCTCAAATCCCTCTCTGTTATTGTCTCTTTTTCAGGAGGGGATATAGCTATTATTCCTTCTATTAAGTTCTCCAACTCCCTTATATTTCCAGGGAAATGATATTGAAAAAGCGATGTGATTACACCCTCTGATACACCTTTTATATTCCTTGAATACTTCTCGTTAAACTTCCTTATAAAATGTTCAGTAAGTAGAGGAATATCCTCTCTTCTCTCTCTTAACGGTGGGAGTTCTATTACCACAACAGCTAATCTGAAGAATAGATCCTCCCTAAGATAGGTATTTTTTAGCTGCTCTCTAGAACGATTACTTGCGGCTATTATTCTTATGTCGACTAGTATCTCGCTTGTACATCCTATTGGTCTTATCTTATGCTCCTCAAGAACTCTAAGTAGCTTTACCTGCAGGTCTCTCGGCATCTCCCCTATCTCGTCAAGAAAGATCGTCCCTTTATTTGCCGCCATAAAAAGCCCGTCATGGTCCTTCATCGCACCCGTAAACGACCCCTTCTTATACCCAAATAACTCCGATTCCATAAGCTCCTTAGGTAACGCAGCACAGTTCACCGCAACAAAGGGCTGGATGTTTCTCTCACTCTTTAAATGAATAGCCTTTGCTAATAGCTCTTTTCCTGTTCCAGTCTCACCTACAATAAACACAGAAGCATCAGTGCGGGCCGCGGCTATCGCTTTCTCAAATATGCTGCCCATTATACGAGAACCGCTTATGATCTTCTCAATACCATACCTCTCGGAAAGAAAACCCTTAAGCTCAGTGATTTGATTTTCAAGCTCATGTGTCTTTCTTATTACCTCTAATTTCTTTAATAACAAATCCTTATCAAAAGGCTTGGTTATAAAATCCATAGCTCCACGCTTTATAGCCTCTACAGCATTTGGTACCGTACCATGGCCTGTAAAAATAATTGCATTTGTCTCTGGATGATTTTCTTTAACTCTATCTAAAAGTGTAAAACCATCCATCATCGGCATGACAAGGTCTAATATAGCGGCGCAGATTTGGGGGAAGGACGACATCCTATCAATTGCCTCTTTACCGGAAAAGGCCGTGATTACATCATACCCTTTTCTTTGAAGAAGCTCTTTCACGGCGTCTACCAATTCTTGATCATCATCAACAACGAGCACGTTACACCTATGCAAGCGCCCTTTCCTCCTTGTAGATCGGTAGTCTTATCAAAATACTCGTCCCATCGCCTTCTCTACTTTCTATACTGATATTCCCCCCATGGTCTTGAATAACCCTCTTAGCTACAGAAAGACCCAATCCAGTCCCCTTTCCGGCAGGTTTGGTCGTAAAGAACGGCTCAAAAACGAGTGGTAGGACCTCCCTCGGAACCCCTATACCAGTGTCAGATATTTTTATCTCTAACTTTTCATCGCTATTCGCCTTAGATGCAATTATTGAAAGCCTTCCCCCTGCCGACATCGCATCCACCGCATTCATCATTATGTCTGAAAAAACAAGCTGAAGAAGATTTCCCTCAGCCCATATCTTTAAATCCTTATCCAAAGCTAATTCAATCTCAATCCCGTATTTATTCATAAGGGGCTTTATTATGTCTATAGCCTCCGTAAGAAGAGTGGATAGGTCCTCGGCACCCCTTATATTCTCAGGGTTACTCGCAAACTTAAGAAGCCTCTGCATCACTCTCTGACCATAGAAAATCTGCTTTTCAATTGAGTCAAGTTTTTCCATACAGTTTGCATACTCCGTAGCTTCAGACAGGTCCTCTTTAAGCATTTGAACCCTGAGAAGCATGGATGCAAGAGGGGTCCCCATATGGTGGGCAATGCCTTCCGCCATCTTCCCCACTATCTGAGCCTTTTCAAGCTCTATTATCTTGTTTCTTATTCTAACTCTTTCTCCTATATCCCTGATTGTTTCAATAAACCAACCACTTCCCTCAACCATATTTATTAACCCTACACTCACAGGAACCCTTTCACCGTTTTCCAACAACTTTTCAGTCTCGTAATCTAACAACCTGCTCCCCTCTTTTACAATCTTAAGCCTGCTGGAAAAATCAGCTCTATTTTCAGGGGGTATAACGTCCCACATGGTTTTAAGCTCTCTTTTGTTTTTGCTGCAAAATAACCTTTTTGCTTCTTTATTCATGGCAATTACCATGCCATCTTCATCATAAACCATAACTGCATCAGTGGTGTTATCCATGATTGCTTGAAGCCTTTCCTCGCTTTCACGAAGCCTCTCCTCAGCCCACCTGCGTTCTGTTATATCCTCCCCTGAACTGAGCGTTCCGGTGATGTTGCCCACTTCATCGGTTATAGTTTTATTGTGCCATGCAATAAGCCTAATCTGACTGGATTTTGTTAAAACAGGGTTCTCATAGTATTTATATGGCTCGCATCTACCCTCTATCAACTCTTTAAACACAACCCTCGTTTGTTCTCTCACTGTGCCTGGTAAAAAATGCTCAAACCAGTTCTTACCAATAATCTCTCCTTCCTCGTATCCAAGAAGCCTACAACCCTTGTGATTTATTAGTGTCACCTCTTCTTTATCGTTTACAGCAATAATTATCACCTCAGCAACGTCAAGATATTGCTGCGCTTTGTCTTTTTCCTTTCGCAATTGCAATTCTGCCCGTTTACGCTCTGTAATATCCACAATCGCAGCCAAGACCAAGACTCCTCCCTCTATCTTCATAGGGTTGAGTCCAATCTCGACGGGAAGCTCGGTTCCATCCTTACGCAAAGCAAAGAGGTCTCGACCCACTCCCATCGGCCTAGCTTGGGGCTTGGCGTAGAAATCCATACGATATTCAGAGTGTTTGCTACGAAAACGCTCAGGAACTAGAATCTCGACTGATTGTCCTATTAGCTCATTCTTAGTGTAACCGAATATTTTTTCAGTCTGAGAATTGAGAAAAACAATTTTACCTTCATGACTTATAATCACTATTGCGCTAGGAACTGACTCTATAACTAGCTGTAACTTCCAGTCTTCCAGGCTTCTATTTATTTGAGATTCAAGTTCCATTTAAGATGCTTTAAAGATTTTCCTAGAGCTTATTTAACCGTTTACATTTGCGAACAATAAGCCTATCATACTTTCAGATTAGTTATCCACCAAACTAACCGCACCTGACAAATACAAAATGGAGTTATAAACGATCGGCCCTTCTTTAAGCCTTTTATGAGTTTAGCATTTGGATACCAAGCCTACAAGGTAAGTTTGGATAACAATTGGTTATTCCACACCATAAATTAGGTTATAGAATTCAAATCTTCTTGCCCAATCCTTAAGATTATAAGACGCAATAATGAGGTCTTTTTTTGTCTCGGCCTCCTCATCTTTTATATAACAAGTAAGCACTGCTTCGGGTTTAAAACCGAAGTGGCTTAAGATTCTTATAAAACTCTTATTATCATGCGTGAATCGCACTACTACCTTCTCGAAGTTATAATTGAGACCCTCAGCCAAGAGGAGCTTAAACATTTGAAGACCGAGCCCTTTTGCTCTATGTTCAGGGAGTACAATTAACTTAATCTCTGTAGAGAATCTCCAATAAAGACCCTCTTTATGAAGCGTACCCTTCCCTATAATCTCCCTGCCCTTCAAGGCGACTAATTGAAAGACCTTGCTATACTTAGTGCTTGTGAACCAGCTTTCAATAGTTTCTAGTCTTCCTACGTCATCTTTAAAAATTATAAGGTCAGACCTTGGTATTTTGTTAAAGAAATTAAATAAACCCTCTGAGTCATCCTCCTCAAAAGGTCTAAGTATTATTTTTGTTTTATCCTTAAGAATTAATTCCTTTGGGTATATAATCATCTCTGTCATTATAGAAAATGCAAAATTCATGCCATCCTAAATTCCTTGATTTTCAAGGTTGCGTGCTTAAAGCAGTGCCAGCTTTTGTCAGATGTCAGAGATTCTGACAAAATCTAATTAATTAAGTGCTCTAAATACGTTGACATTCCATAGAAAATTTTTATGGTATGGAATTTGCGAATATAATTTAATCATGTTGTTATATCCTATGCTTTCTAAGGAGTGAAAAAGGAGGCTTAAATGGAAATTAACAAAATTCTCTGGGCATCCGACGGTTCAAAGGAATCTGAAATGGCTCTAAAATATGTTGAGTTATTTGCCGCTAAGTACGGCTCCGAGATCATAGGGTTGAGCGTTATCCAACCTATGGATTTAGAAAGATTGAAGGTGCCGTCTGAGGTAAGAAGGGAGTTGTTCTCAATTCAGGCATCTTTAGAGAAAAAGGAATATAACAGAATAAGTAAGGCACTAAGGCAACTCGAACTAAAGGACATAAAGTCAGACGTATGTATTGAGACCGGGATACCGCATGAAGAGATACTGAGGGTAGCTAAGGAAGAAAAGGTAGACTTGATAGTGATGGGTAAGCGAGGGCTCGGGCTTAAAGATAGAATTCTTCTTGGGAGCAATACGAATAAGGTTCTAAGGATGGCTGAAGCACCTGTTTTAGCCGTAAGACATAAAAAGGAATATAAATCTGGCATTAAGAAAATACTCGTTACTTCCGATTTATCAGAGCTTACCTCAGTTTCTCTAAACTTTGCCATAGATTTAGCCAATAGGTTAGATTCAAAGATACACCTTCTTCATGTGTTAGAGTTCCACCACAGTTATGAGGTTTCTACAAGCAAAATAATGGAAGAATTGCGAGTTATGGCTAAAAAGGAATTAAGGTCTTTCGTAGATAAGATCCCGAAAGAAAAGATAAAAGGCATTGATATACAGGAAACAGTGACACTGTATTTGAGAGCTTGGTTCGGAATAGTGAGTTTCGCGGAGGAAAATGGGATTGATCTTATAATAACGACAACACATATGAGAAAGGGACTTGCTCGGTTCATATTAGGAAGCACGGCTGAAAAGGTAATAAGTGAGTCTTCATGCCCTGTATTAACTCTCAAACCATGAGGTGAAACATACGAAAACCCTTCTCAGTGACCCGAACCTCACTATTTTTTTTGAGACTACTGCAAACAGGATCGTTTTTTTGCCTGGCTACAAATAGAATAACTCACTCCATTACCTGGCATAAGTATTGCTTATATGTATTAAGAAGCTTTTTTGGGAGGTTCTAACATGAAGATGAGAGCAAATATCTTTAAAGGCGCTAATAAAATAGGGCTTGAAGATCGTCCTATCCCTAAGGCGGGTACAGGCGAGGCAGTTGTTAAGGTAACTTTAACCACAATATGTGGTACAGATGTACACATAATGAAGGGGGAGTATCCGGTAAGGGCTGGTCAAATAATAGGACACGAACCAGTGGGTGTGATCCATGAGCTTGGAGACGGTGTTAAAGGATATAAACGGGGGGAGCGAGTAGCAATTAATGCTATCACACCTTGCGGACAGTGTGGGTACTGCCTTTCTTCAAACTGGGCCCAATGCGGTGGGTTTTTGGGCGGCTGGAAGATGGGAAACACAATTGATGGCTGTCAGGCAGACTATGTAAAGATTCCTAACGCTAATGCAAACCTAGCTAAAATTCCAGATGAGCTTTCCGACGAAGATGTTCTTTTTACGACTGATATTTTCTCTACAGGCCTTTCAGGCGCTGAGAGTGCGGACATAAAAGTAGGGGATATCGTTTCAGTATTTGGACAAGGACCGATTGGCTTATCTGCTACTGCCGGAGCAAAGCTTAAAGGTGCAGCTCTCATTATCACTGTTGATAGCATCCCTACAAGAATAAAAATGTCCAAGAAGATGGGAGGGGACATCGTCTTAGATTATCAAAAGGTGGATCCCGTTAATGAGATTATGAGGATAACCAACGGAAGAGGAGTGGATGTTGCAATCGAGGCTGTCGGTCTCCAAGAGAGTTTTGAGAATTGTGTAAGATGTACCCGTGTTGGAGGAACGATATCCAGTCTTGGTGTTTATCCGGCAGAAATAAAAAAGATCGGTGTGCCTCTTCCTGAATTTGGATATGGTATAGCTGACAAGAAAATCGTTTCAACACTATGCCCCGGTGGTAAGGAAAGGATGCGAAGATTGATTTCTTTAATTAAAAACGAAAGGGTAAATTTGAAACAATTCATTACACATAGATTTTCACTAGATGAGATTGAAGAGGCATATAGGATATTCGCAAATCAGCTTGACGGGGTTATTAAGGTAGCTATAAAACCATAAAGCATCGAGTAAGTTCTCGGCGGGTATACTCTTAGTGTTTTATGGTACCTGCAAATATAAATTATAATACACATAAAGCGAGGAGGTAAAAGATGGACATAAGGAGAATACTCTTTCCTACTGATTTTTCAGTGTATTCAGAAATGCCAAGAGAATACACGATTTATTTAGGGGATAAGCTTAAGGCAAGTATCTATATACTCCATGCTATAGAGCCGCTTGAGTATCCAGAAGTAGATGCAGAGGTTAAAAAATTCTATAAGGAACTCGAAAGGCAGATGGAGAAAAAGATAGAAGAAGAAAGAGAATTTTTTGAAAAAAAAGGCCTCCGAACTGAGACAAGTATAGTTATAGGGCCGCGCTGGCGTGTTATTAACACATTTGCAAAGGAGAAGAATATTGACCTGATAATCATGGGTTCCCACGGGCTTAAGACAGAGACTGGTCAAATGGCTATAGGAACCACAAGCCACAAGGTAATTTTCTCATCTCCTTGCCCGGTTCTAGTAGTAAGACACGAAGAATGGACGCAAAAATAGACGGATAGATTGTGAAGTAAAAAGACTTCCAGCCGATGTCTGAAACAGTTGAACAATATGAGGGTTGGTGGGCGACTAAACCAGTCAGGGTAAAGGAAGGGATACTTTTTAGCTACTATTCTCCCTCAGCCAAAGAGATCTCCCTTGCCGGGGATTTTAACGGATGGAAAAAGAGATTCACCCCGCTAGTAAAAGGAAAGGATGATGTATGGCGTATAGTTTTGGAACTTAGACCAGATAGATCCTATGACTATAAATATATTGTCGACGGGAGCTGGGTAAACGATCCTAACAACGTTGACCTAAACCCGGACGTTGCAGGCGGCGCGAATTCTGTTATTTATCTCGGCATAACCGGGGAAATTCTGAACCCTGGTGACCCAGAGCGGCATAAATTCACGCTGGAAGGACGTCATATTTACACTGGTTCGTATTTTTCGACAAATTACAAACAGAGGTTTGAATACTATTTCATCTCTCCCCGATATGAAGAAGGCGAGAAACTCCCTATCATTATATGCCTGAATAACTATATTAAGTCCCAGGAACTTCATATCTATGCTAGAAAAAACATATACCTTGCGATTATTCCTTCCGTTACCCTTGGTGGGCAGTATATCCGTCAGGGTAAGTTAAACGTATTCCCAGAGCTTCTTGATCAAATAAAACATAGCTTTCCTGTCGATGAAGACCGCGTGTATGTCACAGGTATGTCTTATGGAGGATTGGAAGCTTTGCTTGTTTCCCTCTATTATCCTGATCTAATTGCTGCCTCAGCCGTGGTATTTGGTCCCTACCGTCTTAGGTCTTATAAAGATAAAATTGAAAAGATGAACAAAGAAGAGCTAAAAGAATTTATAAATAGCTTGGATTATCCCCACAGGATGTTAAACAATCTGAAGGATTTTCCCTTATATATCTCTCACGGCGGTGGGGATGAGGCTATCCCACTTGATGAAGGAGCCATACTACATAAGATATTGAAAGAGCTTGGAGCTCCAACCGAGATCAAATACTACCCCAAACATGGACACACATGGTATATGGTAGATGAGGATTTACCCAGGGTCTTTGACTGGTTTAAAAGGTTTAAAAGGAATAAGTATCCCAAAAGCTTTAATTACACTGCCCCTAACGGGTTCTTTAAAAGCAGCATATTTTGGCTCGACTTCTCACCTTCCGTGATTGAACAGCCAGTTGAGATCGAGGCTAATATAAATGATAACAACGGAATTGAACTCGCATTTAAAAACATAAAAAGAATAAGAATTAGACTAAATTCTGAATTACTAAAATTACCGGGAATGGTTTATATAGACACAGGCACGTGGACCCAAGAAATGGATATTGATGAAAAAGAAAAGGAGATTGAGTTGATGTTCTGAAAAGGGTCTTAACTCTTTTATAATAATCTAACGGGGCATTTAGATGAAAGTGGAATTTATGGAGCAAGAACTCATATCTATTCCCTTTGGTAATAGCAAAATAGACGCCCTTTTTTACCATAGCATATCTCAGGGCGGTAAATCTGAAAAGGAGCCAATTATTATTCATGTCCATGGTTTCTTAGGAAACTTTTTAGATGGGAGTCAGCGTTTTTTACCCCCGATCCTGGCAAAAGCGGGTTATTCCTCGTTATCAGTAAACACACGGATGGCAAATTTCAGCCTTTTTTTCGGATTCGGAATACTGGAAGATGCCGTGCCTCAGATAGATACAGCTATAGTTTTCTTAAAGGAATTAGGTTATAAGAAGATTATACTTGCTGGTTATAGCCTTGGGGGATGCATTGTACTGAGATATGCAGCCTTGCGAAATGATACATCCGCCTATCCAAGTTTAAAAGGTGTTATTGCACTTGCCACACCCCGCTCTATGCCGGACTCCATTCGCCGCCGATGGGATAAATGGAGAAGCGAGCCTGCATATGAGGATGTGTATAAGAGAGCCAAAGAGAATCTTAAGCCGGACCCATTTAATGCATCTGAGGACCGAACCATTTTGATCTATAAGGCACGGGGAGACACTTACCGGCCAGAGCACACTGAAATCTACACCTACAAAACATGGTGGTTTCTAGCAGGACCTGAAGCTGAAGGTGCAAAGGCATTCAAGCAAATAGAACGGATAAAGATTCCCATTCTTCTCATCCAGGGCTGGCACGATGATATAATTGATCCGATTGAAACCTTTGAATTGGCTCAGATCTCACTCGATGCAGGAAATAAAGACGTTTCAGCATTTTACGTGAATACTGGACACACCCTAGAAGGGAAGGAAGACGAGCTAGGAGATATAATAGTAAAATGGCTTGATAGGAGATTCCCTAAGTAGACCCCCGTTTTCCTGACATCCAAATCATGTTTCGTAAAAATCTTATTAGTTTTCATACCAAGGATGGCTTTCAGCTTAATGCTCTCCTGGTTTTAAGAAGCTCGGATAATAAGGAGGACGTATTGAACACACCCATAATCTTACATATCCACGGTGTCCTCGGGCACTTTCTTGCCCGCGGCACTCCTAGGCTTCTTCCTACCGCCCTTCTGGAGAATGAGATTAACTCTTTTTCTGTTAACACCAGAATGGCGTTTATGGGACAAATAATGGGAGAAGGGA
This sequence comes from Candidatus Dadabacteria bacterium, assembly GCA_022615255.1. Classification (GTDB taxonomy): domain Bacteria; phylum Desulfobacterota_D; class UBA1144; order Nemesobacterales; family CSP1-2; genus CSP1-2. The sequence continues at coordinate 17,721 of JAKEHC010000099.1, forward strand.
TTTTTGATGACATCCTTGATGACATAGACTCGTCATTAGATTTACTAAAGGGGGAAGGCTTCCGTAAAATCTTTATTCTGGGATATAGCCTAGGTGCAAACCTGGTTGCCTACTATGCCTCAAAAAGAACTGACCCTAGCATTAGCGGCTTAATCCTAGAGGGTTGTGCCTTTTCTCTCCCCGATGCTCAAAGAAAACGCTGGAATAAATGGAATAGCGTTCCATCCTACGATGAGGTATACAGTAAAGCTAAAGAGGTCCTAGGAAAAGATCCATATGAAAGCTTGAATGACCAGATTTTTATAGTTCATCGAGCCTGGGGATCTACGTTCAACCCTTTTCACATCGAAATATATACGTACAAAACATGGTGGTTTATGAGGGGACCGGAGGCTTATAATGCCATGACCTACAGGCTAATATCAAATATAAAGGTCCCGATTCTCTTTCTACAGGGTGAAGATGACGACATACTAGAGCCATGGGAGGCTAAAGAGCTAGCACGTCAGGTTAGTGAGGCTGGAAATTCAGATATAACTGTAAAGTACATACCAAGAGCCACCCATGATTGCATGGGAAATCCGGATGATACTGTAAAGGCTATCGTAGATTGGATTTACCAATCGACCTAGATGCCACTCACCTTTATGGTTTATAGTAGCTTTTTTTAAAAACACATTTTTAGCTCATCACCTTCTCAATCGATAATCAAACAAGATACCAAAAAACAGATTTAATAGATTATCAGCGGTGATAGAAACACAAGCTAGGAGGATATTGTCAGATATCTTAAATTCTTACAGAGATGCTTTCTCTAACATCGAATACCTCCTTACAATTCGGTGATGTTTCAAAGAGTTATGTATTAATTTTTTTTGGCATGTAGTTTGCATGATAAAAATGGGCCTAAATAAATTTTTAAAAGGAATATAAAGTAAGTAATTCATTTAACCAAAGATAATCTGAATGAAAAAGGAATCTATGAAAGGAAAGAGAGAACTTATTACAAAAAGGGGGTTAACCTTGGAGGTAGTCCTGGAAAAACTCGATAACATCATCCAAAGACTAGATATTATAGAAAAGGATTTAAAAGAGCTTAAAGGGATAGCACATCCAAAGATTGAGGAGGAGAAAGAACCTATACCAGAATTTTTTATGGAAAAATAGAAATGGACCCACTAGGGTAGACAGGGCTTCTATTTAAGTACTGGATTTGTTAATTAAACTAATAAAGAAGGGAGGATAAGAAAATGAAAAGATTGAAACCAAAAGAAAGGAACGTATCCACTCCTCGAATGGATTGGTACTATGATGAGGTTATGGAAAAAAAACCTATTAAGCACCCTAGTATTGAAAAGCACTCTGAGGAAAAGAGTACTTTAACTCCTCATATGGAATACTTTTTCGATGAAATTTCTGAGAAAAAATACATTAGGTGCCCAGTTACCGGGAGAAAGGCAAGTGTTGAGGTAATAAGAGCAGCTTCTAGAGACAATACTCTCTTCGTATATGTTCCGTATTGCTCCATCTTTGGGTGTGCCCCTACTTGCAAGAAGCAGTGCTTAAAACGTATAAATTATACGAAGCACTTTCATGATTAAAACCAGTCTCATCATTATATTCTCCATCCCCCCATCAGAGGCATTTAGGGTGAATTCACCTTAATTCCTCCCTTCTTAATTTTGTCCTATTTTCTTACATCTGACAGAGGTTAAATTGGGGTTTGACTTGGCTAAGTTAAAAGGAAAGGTATTACAATACGATTTGGCATATTATAACCTGGCATATAAGTTGCCATAAGAAACAAGCATACTAGAGAATTAGATTGATTTTATCATGATGTAATGATTTAGTAAGGAATATTCTTTGAACTTTTATCTTGAACATGCAAAAGAAGCAGAATTCTTATTCCTTATCCCGGCAATATCATTATATAAAAGCGCGGAAAAGTGAGTAAAATCAACCATGAGGGATAGAAACTTTGCAGCCATAGATGGCAACGAGGCAGTAGCTTCAATTGCATATAGATTAAACGAGGTAATTGCCATCTATCCTATCACCCCTGCGAGTCCTATGGGTGAGTGGGCTGACTCATGGTCATCCGAGGGAAAGCCAAATATCTGGGGAACCGTTCCTCAAGTAGTAGAGATGCAAAGCGAAGCAGGTGCGGCCGGGACAGTGCACGGTGCTTTGCAATCCGGTTCACTTGCAACAACCTTTACTTCATCGCAAAGGCTTTTGCTTATGATACCCAACATGTATAAAATAGCAGGGGAACTTACTCCAACCGTGTTTCACGTAGCTGCGCGCTCAGTTGCCACGCACGCACTTTCCATCTTTTGCGATCATAGCGATGTTATGGCTACCCGTACTACAGGCTTCGCACTTCTCTCAACCTCATCTGTACAGGAAGCAATGGATTTAGCACTTATCGCACAAGCTGCAAGTCTAGAGTCGCGCATTCCATTCTTGCATTTCTTCGATGGCTTTCGCACATCACATGAAATCTCAAAAGTCGAATTATTATCAGATGATGATCTACGTGCAATAATTAATGAAAAACTAATTCTTGCACATCGTGCGCGTGCACTTTCACCCGATCACCCAGTGCTTCGTGGCACTGCACAGAATCCTGATGTTTTCTTTCAATCAAGAGAAAGAGGAAATCTATTTTATATTAACTGCCCTAATATAGTTCAAAGAGCGATGGATAAGTTTGCAAAAGTAGTAGGCAGGGCTTATAGCCTCTTTGAATACTACGGAGCACCCGATGCCGAGCGTGTTATTGTGATTATGGGGTCTGGAGCTCAGGTGGTTCATGAAGTCGTCGATAATTTAAATGTGAAGGGTGAAAAGACCGGTGTAGTTAAAGTGCGTTTGTATCGCCCCTTTGATGCTAAGCATTTTATTGAATCGCTCCCTTCTACGACACGAGTGGTTGCTGTTCTTGACAGAACTAAAGAGCAGGGTAGCTCAGGGGAACCTTTATATCTTGACTCGGTTAACGCTATATATGAAGGGATCGACAACGGATGGGGAACGTTAATAGACATTCCTAAAATAATAAACGGGCGTTACGGTTTATCCTCAAAGGAATTCACACCAGCTATGGTCAAGGCGATATTCGACCACCTTGCCGGAGAGAGGCTCAAGCGCCATTTTACAATCGGTATAAATGATGACTTAACCCATACGAGTATTGACTATGACGCTGAATTTTCTACCGAATCAGACGAAGTATTTCGTGCACTCTTTTACGGCCTTGGATCAGACGGGACAGTAGGGGCTAATAAAGACTCTATAAAGATTATTGGTAAAAACACAAGCCACCATATACAGGGATACTTCGTTTACGATTCGAGAAAAGCCGGCGCAGTAACAATTTCACATCTTCGCTTTGGTCCACGCCCGATTCGTTCTGCATATCTCATAGATAAAGCAAATTTTGTAGGATGCCATCAAACATTATTTCTAGAACGTTATGATTTATTGAAATATGTCCTGACGGGCGGAACCTTTCTCCTAAACAGCCCGTATGCTCCTGAGGAGGTTTGGAATCACCTCCCACGTCTGGTACAGGAGAAAATCATCCAGAAGAAACTCAAATTTTATGCTATCAATGCCTACAGTGTAGCACGTGAAAGCGGTATGGGGGGACACATTAACACCGTTATGCAGGTTTGTTTCTTTGCCCTTTCAGGAATCCTACCTACAGATCAGGCTATAAATGTAATTCGAGGGTCTATCTACGAAACTTATGGAAAGCAGGGGGAGGAAATCGTCCAGATGAATCTTCGAGCAATAGATAACACCCTATCAAACCTTTATGAAGTAAAGGTTCCGGATCATGCCGATAGCCGCATTGAGATGCCCCCGCCAGTACCGAAAGAAGCCCCGTTATTTGTTAGAGAAGCCCTTGGGAAAATGATCTCCGGGCAGGGAGATGAAATCCCAGTGAGCGCTCTCCCTCCAGATGGTACCTATCCCACAGGAACGGCAAGATGGGAAAAACGAAATCTTGCTCATGAAATTCCGGTGTGGGAGCCAGAGATTTGCATTCAATGCGGTAAATGCGCAATAGTATGTCCTCATGCTGTAATTCGAATTCAGGTTTATGACCCTAAATACCTTGAGAGTGCTCCAGAAACATTTAAATCTTGTGACACTAGAGATGAGGTATGGAAAGGACTTAAATATACTATCCAAGTAGCCCCAGAGGACTGTACCGGATGTGAGATATGCGTGGACGTTTGCCCTGCAAAGAGCAAGTCTGAGACCAGAATCAAAGCTATTAACATGCGGGCACAGCCTCCTTTACGTGAGAAGGAGCGTAAGAACTGGGACTTCTTTTTAACCCTACCCGAGACTAACCGAATTCACCTGAATCCCTCGAGCGTGCGTCACCAGCAGGTTCAGCAACCACTATTCGAATTCTCAAGCGCCTGCCCTGGTTGCGGAGAAACACCTTATATAAAACTTCTCAGTCAGTTATTTGGAGATCGCTTAATAGTGGCTAACTCCACTGGTTGTTCCTCTATCTATGGTGGTAACCTTCCTACTACTCCATGGACTACAAACGCCGAAGGTCGAGGACCTGCATGGTCTAACTCTCTATTTGAAAACACTGCCGAATTTGGACTTGGGTTTAGGTTGTCGATTGACAAACAAAGAGAGTTCGCCTCATATTTGCTCAAAAAGGTATCGCCCGTTATCGGTGAAAACCTGGCACACGAGATTTTAAACGCAGAACAAAAAGATGAAGCGGATATATACGAACAGCGCAAACGGATAGAATCCCTAAAGAAGTGGCTTCAGGATGTCGAATCCGATGATGCAAAACGACTCCTTAGCGTTGCCGATATGCTAGTAAAAAAGAGCGTTTGGATTATAGGCGGGGACGGTTGGGCATATGACATAGGCTTTGGCGGTATTGATCATGTGTTAGGCGGTGGACACAACGTCAAGATGTTGGTTCTCGATACGGAGGTCTACTCCAATACCGGGGGGCAGATGTCTAAGGGAACTCCTCGCGCTGCGGTGGCTAAGTTTGCAGCTTCCGGAAAGCCTACTCCCAAAAAGGACCTTGGATTGATTGCTATGATTTACGGCA
>JAKEHC010000100.1 GCA_022615255.1 Candidatus Dadabacteria bacterium
TACTATCCATCGAAGACGTTCTTCTTTAATTGTTTTTGCCATAGATATAGCCATTTCCCCATTATAGGGAAAACCGCCATATGTGTGTGCACATTACCTGACTACATTGACAAAATTAGTATGGTTAAGAAGCTCTTGCTTAAGGAGATTTCTCTCGGCTCAAATCTAGAGGTTGAAATAAATACAGCGGATAATTATGAAGATGAGAGTATATATCTTACAGTTACTGGAACAAGCGCAGAACACGGCGATGATGGTCAGGTCGGAAGGGGGAACCGGGTTAATGGTTTAATAACACCTTATAGACCGATGAGTTTAGAAGCCGCCGCCGGCAAAAACTCTATTAGCCATATAGGTAAGATTTATAACCTTTTTGCATTGACAACCTTTTTGCAAACGACTTGAGTAAGGCAATTGTTGACAGTGGTTACGCGGATGAAGCCTATGTTTACTTGGCTTCAGAGATAGGAAAACCGATAAATCAGCCCCGAGTTCTGGATATAAAGATCAAAGGTGTGAAAGTAGATATAAATACAATAAAAACTATAGCGAATGAAATGCTTGATGAAATACCTAATTTATGGAAAAGGGTTATTAAGGGGGAATACCAGACTGGGTGATTAAAAAACGGCTTAGGTTAAATCAAGAATACTAAATACTTTTACTTTTCTCATATTCTACAGTTATGTTCTGTTTAATTAATCTTGAATGAAGGTATAGCTATATATGGAAAGTTCTCCCGGCAGTAGGCTATTGGAAGGAACAAATGCAAGACCTAGAGAAAACCAAAAATAAGACGCCATTTGATAAAGTTCTCATAGGAACATCTCTAACATGACTGCATACAACATATTGACCCTAGATCTAAGACTGTCTGATTCTCTGACATCTTACAGCTTGCTAATTTTGCAATGCACAATAATTACAAGATATTGCATTTGGCATGTGGGTTGCAACCATAGAGCTCTCTGAAAAGGAGGTGCGAGAGTTGAAAAGAAAGTTTTCAGCGATGGTTCTTGCGAGTTTTATAGCAGTTTTCATGTCATGTAAGGGGAATAATGAGGGAAAATCAGAATCAGAAGTCGGTGAAGCAAAGAAGGAGGCAACTCAGGTGGAGCAGAAGGAGCCAAAGGCTCCTCCTCCCATTAACGAGGAGCTTGCGGAAAAGGGGGAGGAATTAATTAAAACAAAAGGCTGCATAGCATGTCACACAATCGGTAAAGGAAGATTAACAGGCCCTGACCTAGCTGGTGTTACAAAAAGACGTAAGCTTGAATGGATCGGAAACCAGATTCTTCATCCCGAAGAGATGGTGGAGAAAGATCCTATAGCAAAGGAGCTCCTCGCAACTTATCTCGTAAAAATGCCTAATCAAAATGTTACTCCTGAAGAAGCACAAGCAATAATCATGTATTTGAGAGAACAGGATTCGGAAGCAAAAGAAGGATCCGAAGATAAAGAATAAAATAAGTCCGATCTTATAAAAAAGGAGGGTAATTAAAATGAGAAATAAAAATCAAGGGAAGATAATGAGTTTGTTATCTCTCCCTCTCTTAATCATCGCTGTTGGGTTGATCTTTGCCTGCAAGGGGGGGCAAAGCCCTGCAGAGAAGGTTTATGTGCCGCCTGGAAAGCTTGATACCTACTATGCCTTCCTCTCAGGTGGTCATTCTGGCCAGGTCGGGGTCTTTGGACTTCCTTCGGGAAGGCTAATAAGGATGATACCCGTTTTTGCAGCTGATGTAGCCGTAGGCTGGGGAATAGACGAAGGAAGTAAGGAGATAATGGGAGGCTACATATGGGGCGACGCCCATCATCCAGCCCTTTCAGAAACGAACGGTGATTACGATGGAAGATGGCTGTTTATCAATGACACAGCTAATGGCCGTATAGCCCGGATAGACCTAAAGGATTTTGTTACAAAAGAGATAATCAATATTCCAAATGTTGGTGGCAACCATGCAAGCCCATTCGTCACGCCAAATACAGAGTATCTAGTTGGTGCAACCAGGTTTTCGATTCCCGTGCCAAATCGCGATGTACCAATTGAAAGCTACAAAGAGAATTTTAACGGTGTAATCGCATTTGTAAGTGTTGATAAAGATACGGGTAAGATGGAAAACGCCTTTCAAATCCTTATGCCGCCGTATGATTTTGACCTGGCTGATGCAGGGAAAAATGCCAGTTACGGCTGGGCGTTTTTTAGCTCCTACAACACGGAGGAGGCGTTCAAGGACCTAGAAGTCGAGGCTTCTCAAAAGGATAGGGACTTTATAACCGCAGTAAACTGGAAAGCCGCTGAAGAAGCTGTCAAGGCAGGAAAGTATAAAGAGATAAACGGAGTTAAGGTCATAGATCCGAGAGAGGTGAAGGGCATCGTCTACTTTCTTCCTACTCCTAAAAGCCCGCACGGCGCTGACGTCTCTCCAGATGGGAAATATATAATCGGGAGTGGAAAACTCGCTGCGGTAGCCACGGTACACAGTTTCGACAAAATGCAAGAAGCTATCAAAAATGATGATTTTGTTGGAGAGGTTATGGGAATACCTATAATCAAGTTTGAGTCTGTGAGAGAAGCCGAGGTACCCGTGGGTCTTGGTCCTCTTCATACGCAGTTTGATGATCAGGGGTACGCATATACCTCTCTTTTCGTAGACTCAGCGATTGCAAAGTGGAAGCTTGGGACCTGGGAAGTAGTGGATAAGATTCCAGTTTATTACAATATCGGGCATCTTGCCGCTGTCCATGGAGATACAGCTAAGCCAAGGGGTAAATTTGTTCTTGCCATGAATAAGATAGCTAAAGGCAGGTATTTGCCTGTAGGTCCATCTCATCCAGAAAGTGCCCAGCTTATTGACATAACCGGTAAAAAGATGGAGATGCTACTTGACTTCCCTACGCCGGTAGAACCCCATTATGGCCAGATAATTGAAGCAACTGCTATAAAGCCAGAGCTTGTATACCCGCTAGACCAGAACAAAGACCCATATGCAATTAAAAGTGCAGACCAAGCCCGTGTTGAGCGAAACAGGAATAGGGTTGATGTTTACATGCTTGCTATAAGGAGCCACTTCACTCCCAACATACTTAAATTCGAGGAAGGCGACACCGTATACTTCCATGTAACTAACTTAGAACAGGACGTAGATATTACGCATGGGTTCGGGATCAATTTCTCTAACGTGGATATGCAGATTGAACCGGGGGAGACTAAAACAGTTAAATGGGTTGCCGAGAAGCCGGGTGTCTATCCATTCTACTGCACGAACTTCTGCTCTGCGCTTCATCAGGAGATGCAAGGCTATATCGAGGTAGCTGCTAAAAAATCTAAATAAAAGCCTGAAAAAGGAGAGGCGACATTCTTTGTCCCTCTCCTTCTGTTGTATTATAGTAAAACACATCTATAGGAGGTGCTTTAGATGTTTCTTCCTAGTCGTCTATCTAGGCGAGCCCGGTTTATTATACTTATTGCGGCTATTTTAATAATACCCGCAATATTTCTTCCTGTCTGGACTATAACGCTTGTTGCTCCGCAGTACCCGAAAGGGATAAAGATGTCTATATATGCAAACAAGTTAACTGAATATAATCCGGAAACAGGGATGACAAATGATACACCGAAATTAATCAACGGGCTTAATCACTATATAGGGATGCATGAGATAAGACCGGATGAATTCAAGGAGTTCCGCTGGCTTCCTTTTGCAGTCATTGCTTTCAGCATACTTGCGCTTTTATCTGCGATCGTAGGAAGAGGATATTTTGCTGCAGCAGGGTGGGTTTTATTTGTACTTTTTGCTGTTTTTATGATAGGGGATTTCTACAGATGGCTTTATGAGTATGGGCATAACCTTAGTCCTCAAGCGGCTATAAAGATAGACCCTTATATGCCACCTGTCATAGGATGGAAGAAGCTTGCTAATTTTACAGTTATAAGCCTACCCGGCACAGGTTCTATATTCATGGTTGTAGCTGCAATACTCGGTCCTATAATACTATGGCTCGAATCAAGACAAAAAAAATTATCCTAATCGCAAGTCTAATTCTACTCATTGGCTTCCAGGTGAAATCACTCGCCAACGAGATCATCGTAGGAAAAGAATCATCTTATTCTTCAATCTCGGAAGCCTTAGAGAGTTCGTCTGAAGGAGATACGATATTTGTCAAGGGTGGGATATATAAAGAGAAGATAGTTATAAATAAGGGGGTGCATCTTATTGGTGAGGAAAATCCCGTTATCGAGGGCGATTATAGCGGCGATGTTGTAAGAATTGAGGCAGATAAAGCAGGTATCAAGGGTTTCACGATAAGAAAAAGCGGTGGAGATCTCCTCAAGGATGAAAGCGGGATAAAGGTAGTGAATTCAGAAGGGGTTAGGATAGAGGAGAACCAGCTTGACGACAATATAATCGGCGTCTATCTCTACTCGTCTCCTTCGAACACAATTAGAAATAATACATCTTATGGAAGGGCTGATTACACTACAGAGGAAACTAACGGAAACGGCATACATCTCTGGAAGTCGCCAAATAATACACTAGAAGGAAATCAGATAAGAAAACACAGAGACGGTATATACATAGAGTTCTCACCGGGCAATTTAATCAGGAATAACCACTGTGAGAGAAACGTAAGGTACGGTCTGCACTATATGTATTCGGATAACAACGAATTTGAGGGGAATATATTCGAAAGAAATGGGACCGGAAGCGCGCTTATGTATTCTAAAAACATTGTCCTTAAAAAAAATACCTTTAAAGATAACATTGGTCCCAATGGGTTTGGAATGCTTCTCAAATCCCTGAGCGATAGCATTGCTGAAGAAAACATAATTGCTAACAATACCGTAGGAATCTTTATGGATGAGGCAAATAGAAATCAGTTTACTAGGAATGTCTTCTCACAAAACGGCTGGGCGATAGATTTGTTCTCAAGTTCCAGTGAAAACGTTTTATATGCTAACAACTTTTTGGACAATACATATCAAGTTATGACAGACACAGAGCGTACGACAAACATGTTTTTTAAAGATTCAAAGGGAAATTACTGGGACGACTACAGCGGTTATAACGGATATGATTTAGATGGTGACAGAATAGGGGACATCCCCTATAAGCCGGTAAGGATTTTTTCATACCTGATGAAGCGTTATCCCGACCTTACGGTTTTCTTAGAAAGCCCAGGATTAAAAGCGCTCGAGTTTGCGGAAAGAGTTCTGCCTGTATTAAATCCTGTTGAGTTAAGCGACCCATATCCATTGATGAATCCTGTTAGAATCGAAGAGGATTCAAAATGATAAAGGTAGAAGATCTCGTAAAGAATTATGGAAATGTAAATGCTATTCGAGGGGTTTCATTTGAAATAGAGAAGGGAGAGACATTTGCGATGGTTGGCCCAAACGGAGCAGGAAAAACTACCCTTCTAAACGCGATAGTCGGATTAATATACCCGAGCAGCGGAAGAATCTTTGTTGATACTATGGAAGTAACCAAAAATGCAAAGGAGATAAAAAAGAGGATCGGGTACGTTCCGCAGAGAATATCCTTTCATGAGAACCTGAGCGTGTTTGAGGTGATTCAATTCTATGGAGCGCTTAGGGGTGTAGATAGTACTAGGCTTGAAAATGTTTTGAGTTCCGTAGGAATCTTGGGGCAAAGAAATAAAAAGGTAGGGGCACTGTCTGGTGGAATGCTTCAGAGACTCGCACTCGCACAGGCGGTAATTTCCGACCCTCCGATACTTATTCTCGATGAGCCTACGATAAGCCTTGATCCCGAGGGGAGGGTCGCTTTTAAAAGGCTTATAAGAGAAGAGAAAAAGAAGGGGAAAACCATTCTCCTCTCATCCCATATACTAAGCTATATAGAAGAGCTGGCTGACAGAATCGCTATACTCGTCCAGGGAAAGATTATAGCGCTTGATACATTAGATGGTTTAAGGACTAAGCTCAAGTTGAACTCGGTTCTTGAGATAGTAATTGAAAATATGAATCCTTATGCGCTCAAGCTCGCCCAGGATTTGGGAGCAATTGAAGCCGCAATTAACGGTAGAAAACTGAGTTTTTTTATATCTCCTGAAAATAAGACAAACGTGATTAAAGCTCTCCTTGAGAACGGGTTTAATATTCAGGATTTCTGGACGGAGAACCCATCGCTTGAAGAAATCTTTATCAAATACACGGAGGGTAATTCTAATTCTTAGGATATTGATTTCTATATTTTTGTTAGCAGTGGCTTATGGCTGTCGGTCTCAAGATTCCCCAGTTCCTATAGACAGAGGAATAGATATGTGCGAATACTGTCGGATGACCATAAGCGATTTTCATTACGCTGGAGAGATTATTGAAAAAAGAAAGTTTCACAAGTTTGACGATATAGGTTGCATGCTGGCATATGCTCAATCTAAAGATCTCGGCCCCGGGAAGGCTTACTTCTGGGTTATGGACTTTGATAGCACAACCTGGATTAGGGGTGAAGAAGCCTACTTTGTTCTTTCTCCTGAGATTCAAACGCCTATGGGATATGGAATCATAGCCTTTAAAGACGGGATTAAAGCCAAAGAGATTGCAAGCAAAAATAAGAGTGAAGTCAAGTATTTTAAATCCTTATTCAATATAGACTGGAAACCAAGGTATGAACACTGATATGAAACCAGTATATGTGATTGCCAGAAGGGAGTTTTTAGATGCAGTGAGAAACAGATGGTTTTTCTTCTTTGCAATCCTTTTTATTATTCTTGATTCAACCGTATCTTATTCCGGAATCATAAGCGGCGGAGATAATACATTTTTAAAACCGGCCGTGAGTTTGCTGAACCTTGTTCTTATTCTTGTTCCACTTATAGCACTCATAACGGGAGCAAATAGTTTTACCGGGGCAAGGGAATCCTGGGAACTGCTTTTGATCCAGCCCATTAGCAGAAAAGAAGCCATGTTGGGAAAGTATATAGGACTAGGAGTAGCCATCACAGCAACAATCCTCCTTGGGTTTATTTCTTCAGGGTTAATCCTTGTTTTAAACATAGGCTATCAGGAGATATCGCACTTTTTGCTTCTCGTTCTTCTTTCAATCCTGCTCTCACTTGTTTTTCTTTCAATCGCCTCTCTGACCTCCATAATTTTAGGAGAAAAAGCAAAATCCATCGGAATCAGCTTTATGCTCTGGTTTTGGTTTGTAATTATCTATGATTTTGTCCTAGTAGGTTTGACCTTGGCTATCGGAGAGTTAATTGTCGCGCTTCTATTTTTAAACCCAGCCGATATTGTAAGAACTACACTTCTTACATCACTTGGCAGTGCAGCCCTTGTAGGACCTGCAGGAGCGGTGCTTAATAAAACCCTTGGAAGTTTGACAGGTATGATTATTTCATTAATAGCTCTAGTCGCATGGCTCTTCCTTCCGCTCCTAGCAGCAATTTTTATCTTCGAGAGAAAGGATATTTGATATAAAGTTTAAAGCTAATCAGTGCTTGGTGGTTTGCCATATCTTATTAAGCCAGAAGTGGTTGTTCTTATCTGGTTCTTAGGTTTAATTTAATGGTTTGTAGTAGTTCCTTTTAAACCATCTTCTCTTTTTATTTCAACCTTCGGTGCAATCGTATTATCCCCGGTTCTTCCCTTTTTGTTTAGCACCCTTTTTATCTCTTTTAGCAATTCATCTGTGTCAATTGACTTTACGATATAACCCTCTGCAAGCCAAGATACGTAATCGTCCTGGAAGAATCTATATGCTGTACAAAGCACAACCGGAAGATTTGGAAATTTTTTAGTCAAATTTTGAAGTAAATTAAGACCACTCTCAGATCTAAGCTTTATATCTAGTACAATAAGGTCAATCGGTTCGCACTGTAATATATCAAAACACCCTTTTCCCGATTCTGCCTCTAAAACCTCGTAACCCTCATCGCATAATACCTCTCTATACAAAAGCCTTACGTTAGGTTCATCATCAACTAATAAGATATTTCCCATGACTCGCTCCCCTATCTCGGGATCACATTTTCTTTATTACTTATACATTAGACGCATAAACTGTATTACTGGTTACACATACAAATAATGATGAGAAGTAGAACATGGGTATATAAAACAACTATTTCAGTTGTCTTATAAATGGACGACGGCTCTTCTTAGGCCGACAACTTGTTAGCAGATGCGTACAATACAAGACTCCCAATAGGATTTCTATCATTGATATATGCATAAAAGATAAATCAATTAAGCGCAACTGCGAAAATTTGCTTGACAAGCATCTTCACTAGAATTATGTTATATTATATATGGGTCTAAGATGAATAGAGGGGATTAAAGATAGTAGAAAAGCTGATCAGTTACCGGTTTTCACACAGACGACATCATATTATTAGAGATTTTTCAGCGAATTCAGCACTACATAGAGATTTAACTTCCTTCAAATATTCTTTAGAGATTTCTTCTTATGGCAAGGAATTTAATGGAAAACTTCTTATTATCTTACAGATATAAAGGCTAGGAAACAGACTAAGCAACGGGAAGCAGATTCTTCCTTTACTTCATTTTTAGATCCTTAATAAATAAATTAATAAAAAGAGGTAAAAATGGAGATAAAAAATATAGACTTAGAAGAAACAAATATAGAGGCAAATGAGCTTGGAGAATTTATCTCGGAGGAAGAGCCTTTTACTCCTTACGAAGTTGAAAATGGTTTCTTGATAGATGAGGTAGAGACTGGAACTCAGTCCGAATCAGAAGACTCGGAACATACTGACGATAGAGAGAGTGAAGAAAACCAAAGCGACCCAGATGAGCAGTTAAGGCTTCTTTACTCTTACTTTAGAGACCTATCAACAGAATCTCTACTCACATCTAAGGAAGAGATAGAAATCTCTGCGAAAATAAAGAAGTGCGAGGTTAGGGCAAAAGAAATGGAGATTCTTCTTGCAAAACTTTCAAAGAAAGGGGCTGGTAAGCCTAAGAGAAATGGTCGGGGGAAAAAACTCACAGAGCAAATAAACAAACTTAACGCCTCTACAAAAGCATATTCAGAAAAGGCAAAGGAACTAAAGAAACAGTTTATAAAAGCGAACTTAAGGTTAGTTGTTAGCATAGCAAAGAAATACTTAGGCCGTGGACTTCCGCTCCCGGACCTCATTCAAGAAGGAAACGTAGGTTTGATGAGGGCTGTAGAGGGATTTGACCACACCAAGGGATTCAAATTTTCAACTTACGCTGTATGGTGGATACACCAGGCTATAATCAGGGCGTTGCTCGATCAGACAAGAACTATCAGGGTACCTGTATACGTGCTTGAGAAAGCGAGCAAGGTATATAAGATAAGCTCTACGCTTCATAAAGAAATGGGAAGAAGACCGTCGCCCGAAGAGATTGCAGAGAAATCCGGTATCCCAGTGGAGGGCGTAAAACGAATTCTGGACGCAGAGAAAGACGTTGTTCAGCTTGACTCACCCGTACTCGATGGAGAGAAAACAACCCTGCTAGAACTTACACCAGACAGAGAATTACCCACACCAGATTCTATGGTGGCGCATGCATCGCTTGCAGAGAGAGTAACTGAAGCCCTATCACTTCTTACTCCTAGAGAAAAGGAGATTGTAACGTTGAGATTCGGAATAAATCATAAAAGCACTCAGACGCTTGATGAAATTGGAAGGAAGTTTAACCTCTCTCGTGAACGTATCAGGCAGATTGAAAGAGATGCACTTAAAAAGCTTGAAACATCTGAGGTGGGAAAGATTTTGAGGAGTTTTCTCGAATAAGATGGAAAAGAGAGAAAAGGTAAAGATACGAAAACCGGTTGCCAAGAAGCCGACAAAGGTGATTTTGTCCAAGAAAGACAGGATGCAGAGAAAACGGATAAAGCATAAGGACTTGATAAAACTAGCTTTTTTGCATGAAAGCGTTTAAACCTTTTAACGGTATATATTACTCCATTTAGTCTCCTGTTGATGGAAATAAAGAGCTTATACTGCTATTTTTGAGTGCTCATTTTACCCTTTTTGGGAATTTCTTATACCTTAAATGTAGTTTATTTGCCCCCTATTTACACTTTATTTATCACTTATCTGTAATTAATTACACATTATTGAGAAACAACCTGTCTGATGTCCGATTATAAGACATTAAGACGCGCTCCTTATATGAGCTCAAACCAAGAACCCTAATAAAAATGCAATTGTGGCACTTGCCTGCGTTTCACCGTCCTTTTTACGAATAGTTGGCACATTTTTTGTACTATGCTTGTAATGGAGGGTATGAAGATGAAAAAGATATATACCCTTTTTGATCCCTTAGGTAACCCTTTAAAGGAAAAGAGGGGATTACCTATTTCTGTTTCAATTCTTTTAAGCCTGGGAGGTGTATCATGAGAACAAAATGGTATATTGATGCCGAGATAGATAGGTATTCAATTGCTCACTTCGAGCGTTGTCTAAGGGATGTGTGCCATAACTTTGGAATTCCTGAATTAAAAAGACTGGTCGCATGGAGACTGACGGTTTCTATCACAAGACGGAGTTTCTCTTTCCCGACAGTCTAGACGAGGAGAGCTTTGATGAGATGCTTAACGATTTACTGGCTAGTGGCGAGCCTGAGTATTACGACATTTAAATGACATACTAATTATTTAAAAAGGGTGAGGGGAATCTTATAAGAGGGGTGCTAATTTTTACTTAAGGGAAAATGGAATACGAAAGCACTAAGCTTTTTAAAGATAGAAGGGAAGCAGGAATAAGACTGGCTGAGAGACTAGTTAAGTATAAACCTTTAGAGAATATCATGATAATAGCCCTCCCCCGCGGTGGGGTTCCGGTAGCCTATGAGGTTGCTAAATCACTTAAAGCTCCTTTGGATGTATTTATAACAAGAAAGCTGAGGTTCCCAGGTAACCCCGAGCTTGCAGCAGGAGCGGTGGCAGAGAATGGGGAGATATTCCTTAATAAAGAAATGGCAGATTACTGCTCCGATGGCTATTTAGAAGAAGAAATATCTTATCAAAAGGAGGAGATAAAGCATCGTCAAATTCTTTATCGAGGGGAAAAGCGATTACCCCCTCTTATTCGTAAGTCGGTCATCTTGATTGATGATGGCGTTGCTACAGGGGCAACAATGATAGCCACTATCCATGCCTTGAGGACTTCTCGTGTAAGTAGGTTGATCGTAGCTGTTCCAGTCGCTCCCCTTAATATAGTTGAGGAATTAGCCAAGGTATCCGATGAGCTTGTTGTAATGTATACCCCTACCCCGTTTTTCGCTGTCGGGGAGCATTATGACGATTTCAGGCAGGTATCTGATGAGGAGGTTAAAAAATACCTGGAGGAGGTAAAAATTGAAGATCAATCCCGTAAGGAGGCTAGATTATGAGAATAGAATTTATAGGGAAAGGTATTGATGTATCTGAGGATCTCAAGAGCTATGTCGAGCATAAGTTTTTTGCCTTTGAACGCCATTTGAAGGAGGTGGGAGAGGGTGAAGTAGAGGTAATTGTAACCTTTACTGTAGAAAAACACAGGCATCGTCATCGCGTCGATATCGATGTCTATCTTAAAACACCCGGCGGTGGGACATTGCATGCCTGGGAAGAGAGTAAAGATATTCATATGTCTCTTGAATTTGCCCTGGATGATATAGAAAGACAACTCAATAGGTTAAAGGAAAGGCGGATTGAGCAAAGAAAGGAGATTTCAAGAGAAAAGGCAAAGAGTCATGCTGAGGAATTACCCTCTTCTATAATCGATCTTATAGCTGAAGAAAGATTCCCCATAACAAAACCGCTCGGGGTGGAAGAGGCTTTAATGGTCCTTCAGGATGAAGGGAGGTTTTTCTTACCTTTCAGGAACGCTGAAACCGGTGAGGTAAACATCATTTACAGAAAAAAAAGCAGAAAATATGGCCTTATGTCGCTTTAGAAAAATGTATTCTAGCAGAGGCTACTCGACGGGAACAAATTTATGAGCAAGATTAAATATCGTTAACTCTTGGTTGGAATGCATAATTAATATAA
>JAKEHC010000012.1 GCA_022615255.1 Candidatus Dadabacteria bacterium
CCAACCCCGCCTGGCAATGCAGGACTGGAAAGTCCCGCCTATCCTGTCATTGACAAAAAGTAGGCGAGGCGTGCCTCGCCCCTACAGGCGACCTACCCGAAGGGTAACCCACCACTTCCTCTGAATGTCATGTGGTCATTGTATTTGGTAGGGACGACCCGGTGGGTCGTCTCTACAATAGTGACTCACCAAATAAAAAGGGATACATTCCACGATCAAAGAAATTTAGGTTTTCGATGTGGGTAACGTCAATCGGTAAACACTCTTAATTTTCTATTTCCTTAAAAACGGGTAGCCTCTTTACTTTCAAAAGTATCCATCATTTAAAACTTCAAAGGAGATGAAAAATGTCTGAAGAACTTTATATGAAATCTGATATTAAAAAGCTCTGGAAGGTGAGGGAACTTACTCCCGAATCCTTCAAGGCTTATGTGGAATTTGACAAACAGGCATTATCAGATGGCGCGCTTCCTCAAAAGGTAAAACGCCTTATAGCGATAGCCGTCGCACATACAACGCAGTGTCCTTTCTGCATTGATTTTCATACAAAGGAGGCAAAGAAGCTCGGAGCAACTGAGCAGGAGGTTATTGAAGCCGTATGGGTTGCGGCAGCACTCCGCGCCGGAGCCGCAGTAGCACACAGCGTGCTCGCTGTTAATGCGTATGAGGAGTAACGGTTCTGGATTTTAATTTGTGTATTTAGGGGAGGAAATTACTATTATAGAGATCCCTTATTCTTTCTAGTTCGTGAGGACTAAGTTCGGCTTTCGACGCGCTAATGTTTTCTTCTACCTGCTTTACAGTCTTTGCTCCTGGGATAACGACGGATACAGCCTTGTGGGAAAGGGAGAATTTTAGGGCTGATTGTATGAGGGATTGCCTCTCTTTTTTCAGGAATTCCAGTTTGCTTACCTTTCCTGCACCTTCTTCTAAGAATTTCTTATCCCATCCGCGCCTGTGATCTGTTTTTGGGAATTTTGAATTTTCGTTGTACTTTCCTGTAAGAAGCCCGCCTGCCAGAGGCTCACGTGCGATGATCCCTATGTCATTTTTTATGGCTAGGGGAAATAACTTTTCCTCTGCTTCCTCTTCTAGAATGTTGTAAATAACCTGAACCGTGTCAGGCTTTCCTGTTTTAATTGCAGATATCCCGTCTTCAATAAAATAAGCCGAAAGACCGTAGAACCTGATTTTCCCTTGTCTTTTAAGCTCATCGAGTGTTTCATATACGTTATCCCTTTCTATATCGTCTGGCTTCGAGTTATGTATCTGATAAATATCTATCCAACCCCTTTTTAGTCTTTTCAGGCTTTTTTCTAAAGCAAATGATATATAATTCCATTTTAAATTGCTTCTTATTCCGCCGTCCCGATAAAAATCCCACCCGAACTTGGTAGCAATAAAAGTTTCCTTATCATTCCTTTCCTTTAATACACGACCTATTAGCTCCTCACTGTGCCCGTCTCCATATATGTCTGCTGTATCAATAAAATTGACACCGAGTTCAAGAGCTCTGTGCAGTGCAGACATGGATTCTTTATCATCGGTGGGACCATAGCCACGACCACTTATAGCCCAGGCGCCGAAGCCTATTTCTGAAACGAGCAGGTTTGTTTTTCCGAGTCTTTTAAGTCTCAAGTCCGAGTTAATGTTGGGTAATACACCATCAAAGTAGGGGCGTATTGCAATACGCCTCTACTAAAATATATCCCCATTTCTATGGGTGTGAAAATCCCCTCTTGCTCCTCCTTCGATTCCTCAGGACAGGCTCTTTAATAAAGGGGAGAAGAAAAATGAGAATGGCGACCTGAAGGTCGCCCCTACATCGTAATTTTATTATGGCTCTTTCCCAAAGAGGAATCCAGGGGATTTTAACTTTATGATTATTTTATATAGGGCATTACCTTCTGGGCAAAGAGTTTCATAGACTCAGTGGACTTCTTATAGCTTATGCCCGGGAAATCAAAACGACAGATGAGGTGATTGAGTGACGGCAAGGCTTGCTGAAGGGTTTTAATTGTCTCGATACACTCTTCCGCTGTGCCAAATATCCCCTGCTCCTTTGCAACGCCTTCAAGTTTGGGGTCATTTGGATTTGTTATCAGATTTCCTTTGCGATCTAGCATCGAACCCCACTCGGCATAGCCCTTATATATGTAAGTTACATGCTGTTTAATCTCCTCCCAGCCCTTTTCCTTTCCCTCGGTACTGACATAAACATCACGGACAAGAGGCTGTTCAATGTTTTGGGGGTTTCGTCCGAATTCTCGAAGAGCGCTGTGGAATAATGCAATCTCATTTTGAAGAAATGGTATTGTGCCTACGCTAGCCAGGTATAGAGGCACGCCCAGACGGGCGACGCGCCTTATGGCTGGCTCTTGATAAGCCCCGATCCAGATAGGAATCGGCTGTTGAACAGGCTTTGGGGTTACATTCAGGTTTTTAGCTTTATAGTGTCTTCCTTCAAAACTGAATGGTTCGTCCTTCCAACTCTTCTCCAGTATTTCAACGCCTTCTTCCATACGTCCCTTTCTATCCTTAAGGGACACGCCGAATGCATCAAACTCCTCCTGCCTATATCCCAATCCTAGCCCCAGGATCAAACGTCCTCCTGAAATTATATCAACGACCGCGGCATCTTCGGCTACTTTGATCGGATTATGAAGGGGCAAGAGCAAGACACCTGTTCCTATAAAGATTTTCTGCGTACGGGCAGCTATAGCTGCTGATGTAACGAGTAAAGAGGGGCAGTATCCATCAGATAGAAAGTGATGCTCAGTCAACCAGGCGGAGTCAAACCCAAGCTCCTCAGCTAAGCTCACCTGTTCTAGCATCTCTGCATATAGCTTCTGGTGGGGGATGGGATTATGTTGCGGTGACTGCAGACTATAGTATCCGATTCCAAACCTCATTCTGCTTCTTGTCTCCTTTACCTTGGAGGTTAGATAAAATTATCCCACTTTCTTCTTATGCATATGGAGTTATTGCCTTAGAGGGTAATAAAGAAAGGCTGGCCCTTCAGACAAAAAGCCAGCCTTATTAGATTCTTATTTTCAATTGTTAAGCTGTAAAGGATGAGCCACAGCCGCAGGAGCCTTTAGCATTAGGGTTTTTGATTGTAAAACCCGTGCCGCTCAAACCATCTGCATAGTCCAATATAGCACCGCTGAGATAAGGAAGGCTCATCTCATCAATCGCGACCTTGACACCGTCTGACTCAAAGACCTTATCCGTCTCCTCAGTTGCATCGTCAAATCCCATTTCGTAAGAAAACCCCGAGCACCCGCCTGGGATAACACGAA
Organism: Candidatus Dadabacteria bacterium; assembly: GCA_022615255.1. Lineage (GTDB taxonomy): Bacteria > Desulfobacterota_D > UBA1144 > Nemesobacterales > CSP1-2 > CSP1-2. Next base: position 3,303 of record JAKEHC010000012.1, read on the forward strand.
CCCTGAGAACGGCATTAGGTATATCTTCACCTTGTAAAAGGCGCTTTATCTCACTGGCAGCTTTTGTAGTTACCTCAAACATCTCGGCTACCTCCTTTTAGGTATTTCTTTATTCCTTAATATTATACGCTGTAATAAAAACAATAGCAATTCCTAATAAAAATACAAGAGAGTTTAATAATACGGATGTCTTATGAAGTGTATTAAACCTATTTTGTAATTCGCCATACCTCGGGGAGTCTTCGACTAAGCTTCTCATCTCGGTTCTCATCTCCAGAGCTTGAGGCCTAATCACTCCACCGGCAAATATTGAAAGTCCCAGCATAATAGTAAGTATTACTACCCTTAATATATAAACAGCCGTTGCCGTATGGGTAGCTGTAAACCAGGATAGTAGAGAGGTAAATATAGCAATTACCCCGCATACGTAAGAGATGAGATAGTATTTGGGGAAGATATTCGTAACCACATCTCCTGCCATCTGCTTGGGAAGCGCTTTAAAAATACTAGGCGCTGCAATGAGGGAAAAGAAGAAAATGCTTCCTATCCAGAGGATTATAGATAGAAGATATAGGAACTTGAGAGTAACTTGCATCACCTAATTCCCGTCATTCTAGTTTACCTCTATTATACCCATTTGGAATATATGTCGTAGGGAAAGAAGTTAATAAATCTACATCCCTTCTAAGTTGATTCAGATAATAAGCGTATCTTGATGCATGGATAGGGCGTGCTATTCCTAACCGAGTGCTTTCAGTAATGGTACAGCACGCCGCGTTTATTTACATTGCCTCAAGATTTACTGAGACAGGAACGGCATTCATCACACTATTGGTCGCGGGTGATCTTTGCTGAGCTAACCTGATAAGCTCTTCTAGTTTCTCTCTTGGCGCATCGGATTTAACCTTAAAAGCCACCCTGATTCGCTCGTAACCGACCTGTGTGCGACCGGGAAGTCCGAGCATTCCACGAAGGTCAAGATCGCCCTCATATGTGGATTCGATCTCATCTATCTTAACTCCATGAACCGCAGCGTAATAGACAAAGGTGGTGGTTATACAGCCTGCTATTGCGTGGAGTATGAACTCCACGGGGTTTGCCCCGTTATTCTCTCCCAAAAGAACCGGCGGCTCATCGTTATCAAACACGAAAGGCTTTTCTCTTGAGGTATCTTCCTGACAGGCGCCGTAAAAATCTTTTATGGTCGAGCGGTTATGCCCTCCATCGATCCATTTATTTTTTGCGCGGAACTTGAACTTTGCAATTTCCGCTTTCTCCTTTATTGCATCTATGGTACCAACCAACTGACCTACGTTAACTCCATTTACGATTGTTTGTTCTTGCATTTTACTTGCCTCCTTTTTGGTTTTGTTTATATTAGGTGCAATGTGCGTGCCAGTCCTCGATTAATCTAATTTTATTAATGAAATGAGTAAGTTAGGAAGATTGAGATAGTTTGAAGTAAATACGAAATCTCGCTAATGACGAGATTTCGTGAGAGAAATTAGCGATATCTCGCAATTTGACAGGTTATAGAAACCGTTTGATCCCAAGCGCCTTCATGCGAGAGTTCAGGGTGGATGGAGGCATACCGAGGAGCCTTGCGGCGCCATTCTCGCCCGAAATCTTCCAGCCGGAAGCTTCCAGGGCATTAATTATGTTCTCTCTTTCTAATGTTTGGAGTTCCTTGGCTGAGCG
>JAKEHC010000101.1 GCA_022615255.1 Candidatus Dadabacteria bacterium
CTTTAGCCAATAAAAATTGATTTTGACTCCCTCCTAAGTAAACTTACAGTGCCTAAATGGATGTTTTATTCCAGCAGCTTATAAACGGTGTATCGCTAGGTAGCCTCTACGCACTCATTGCCATTGGCTACACTATGGTTTACGGTGTTCTCCGCCTGATTAACTTCGCCCATGGCGATGTCATGATGGCAAGCACTTACTTTGCGTTCTATTTGATAACAGGGTTTTCATTATTAGGTTTTGTCCTTCCAAATATGCCCTGGTACGTTGCATTTCCCATAGCAATGGTTCTTACAGGAGTTCTCGGGTTTTCAATAGAAAGGCTAGCGTATAGACCATTGAGGTCTGCCCCGCGAATCTCTGCTCTAATGACTGCGATAGGTGTATCCTTCCTGCTTGAGAACCTTGGAATTGTGATTTTTGGAGGCCGTCCTAAGGGATTTCCAACGCCTAACCTGTTTACGGAAATCTTCTACATAAAGGAGGTTTCTCTTCCCAGCTTGAGTATTCTAATTCCTTTAATAACGCTCATTTTTCTTGTGGCGACCTTTTATCTTGTATACCGTACAAAATCCGGCATAGCGATGAGAGCTATATCCCGAGATATAGAGACCCCTAAGCTTATGGGAATAAACGTAAACCGGATAATATCGCTTACATTTATCCTCGGCTCGGTACTGGCGGCGGGGGGAGGAATAATGTTGGCGATGAGGTATCCACAGATAAACCCCCTTATGGGAATAATGCCTGGAATAAAGGCGTTTGTTGCCGCTGTGCTTGGCGGAATTGGTAGTGTTGTCGGCGCGGCAATTGGGGGATTGATTCTAGGTCTTGTGGAGATTTTATTCGTCGCCCTTCTTCCAAGCTATGCGGGATATAGAGACGCTATAGCGTTTTTTATTTTGATATTTATACTTCTTTTTAAACCTACGGGGATTATTGGGGAGAAGTTTCCTGACTAAGGAGAGTAAATCTCTTCAAGATTGTATGCATATGAAAAAGACTATAGGTAATTTTTATTCTCATGCGATTCTAAAGGATTATCCTATTAAGTTTTCGGGTCCGAGTTAATCAAGGGAATAGATATCTGCAATGAATAAAGAGAAACTGACTAATAATGCGGCAACAATATTAAGCCTAATTGCGATATTTGGTTTTCTAGTTTGGGCGAATTCATATGCCTCGCCCTACGTTATTCAGATCCTAAACATAACGGCGATTTATATAATACTGTCTACGAGCTACAATCTTGTAAATGGGGTGACGGGGCAGTTCTCTCTAGGTCCGAATGCCTTTATGGCAATCGGCGCCTATACTTCTGCGCTTCTCACATTGACGCCGCTTGAAAAGGAGATAACGTACATAATTGAGCCTATTGTATCCCCCCTCGGTGAAATTTCATTGCCATTTCTTCCTTCTCTCCTAATCGCTGGTGTTACTGCATCAATAGTCGCTTTTTTAATCGCCTTTCCTGTTTTTCGCGTAAGGGGGGACTACCTAGCTATCGTAACGCTTGGATTTGGGGAGATCGTTCGCGTATTTGCCACAAATGCGGTGAGCATAACAAACGGTTCTCTCGGTCTTAAGGGTATAAAGCAATATACGAATCTATGGTGGAGCTGGGGTTGGGCGGTAGTCACGGTCTTTTGCTTGATTGGGCTTGTAGAGAGCAGTTACGGCAGGGCTATGAAGGCTATCAGAGAGGATGAAACCGCGGCTCAGGCGATGGGTATAAACACGTTTAGGTACAAGATGCTTGCATTTATAATCAGCGCTTTTTTTCAGGGGATTGGGGGAGGGCTTCTAGCTCACCTCCTCACAACGATTGACCCGAAGCTCTTTTCATTTTTTCTCACTTTTAATCTTCTAATTATGGTTGTAGCCGGAGGGCTGGGTAGCATGACCGGCTCTGTAATAGGCGCTGTTATTTTTGCCTGGGGCTTTGAGATCCTAAGGTGGTTTGAGGAGCCTCACAAGATAGGTGATATATCCATTCCTGCCATTCCGGGGATGCGCATGGTTATATTTTCACTACTTCTAATTTTAATTATGCTGTTTTTTAGAAGAGGGATTACGGGAAGATGGGAGTTTTCCTGGGATTCTCTTTTTAACGTGCTTGGGAGGAAAATAAAGCTTCCCAAAACGAGCTAGGGGATAAGAAAAGCAAGTGAGATAGGTTAATACCTGAGGTCAATTAAGAATCTTTCGTTCTCTTATTCCTAGTTATGCATGGCATCTAGATGGATTAATCATGACAAACATAATGACGATTAAAAACCTAACAGTTCGCTTTGATGCGCTTGAGGCATTATCAAGTCTTGACATGGAAGTCGCATCTGGGTCCATAGTGGGATTAATAGGCCCGAATGGAGCGGGAAAGACAACGGTTTTTAACGTCCTCTCTGGATTTATAAGACCTCATGAAGGAAGCATATCCTTTCATGGAAAAGAGATTGCACGTCTTAAACCATATAAAATCACCTCTCTCGGTATGTCTAGGACCTTTCAGAACATTAGACTCTTTGGGGAGCTTAGCGTTATAGAGAATGTGATGATCGGGTTTCACCTAAGTTATAACTCTATGTTCTTAGGACCCTTACTGAGTCTTTTTGGGTACAAGAAGATTGAAAAAGAGATATATGAGCGTGCCATTATGCTGCTAGATAGAACAGGTCTTTTGAATCTCATTGATGAGAAGGCTTCCGTACTTCCCTATGGATTACAGAGAAAATTAGAGATTGTCCGCGCTATAGCAACCCGTCCGAAACTACTTCTTCTTGATGAGCCTGCCGCCGGCATGAATCCGAATGAGAAGGAAGACTTAATGAAATTTATAACAAAACTGAGGGATAAACTCGCATTGACTATTCTTCTTATAGAGCATGATATGCATGTAGTTATGAAAATATGCGATAGAATCACGGTTCTCGACTATGGGGAGAAGATCGCTGAGGGAAGCCCTCAGGATATAAAAAACAATCAAAGGGTAATTGAGGCGTATCTTGGTGAAGCGGGAGTTGCTGAGAGTTGATAATCTAAACGTTTTCTATGACGGCATTCATGCCTTAAAAGGCATATCTTTTGTCGTCCCACGCGGCAGCATCGTAACGCTTATAGGCGCTAACGGTGCAGGGAAAACGACAGCACTTCGCGCAATCGCAGGGCTTATTCCTCCGAAAAGTGGAGAGATTCTCTTTGAGGGAAAAAGTGTTTTAGGAAAAGAAACGCATGATATATCCAAGATGGGTATAATCATGGTGCCCGAGGGACGGAAAATCTTTTCTAATCTCAGTGTCAGAGAAAACCTGATAATGGGTAGTTTTGCATCAAATTCCCCTCGTAGATTTGAGGAAGGCTTAGAGTATGTCTTTTCTCTCTTCCCTCGCCTAAAGGAAAGGTTCAATCAGCTTGGCGGCACGCTCTCAGGCGGCGAACAGCAGATGCTTGCTCTAGGGCGCGCCCTTATTAGCAAGCCCAAGCTTCTCATGTTGGACGAGCCGTCTCTTGGTCTCGCACCAAAAATCATCTTTACGCTATTTGAAAAGATCCGTGAAATCCATGGGAGAAACACTACTATCCTGATCATAGAACAAAACGCAAAGGCTGTACTTAAGATGGCGGATTACGGATATGTATTAGACACAGGAGAAATAATACTCGAGGGAAGCGGTGAAAATCTTTTTCTCGACGAAAGGGTAAAAAAGGCTTATCTGGGGGGGTAATATTTTTAAACCAAGTGCTAAGTAGGGCTGTCAGCTTGTTTCAATCTTTTTAGCTTAAATAAGTCATCGATTTGATGAATCAAAGTAAGACTTAAACCAAGTGTTGTAAGACAAAGCACCCAGGTATATCCCCCGAATATGGCAGCGACGAGGAAGACGAGAGAGAAGAACTCCCGCTTCATCATAGGGCGAAGTTTGATTATTAATTTGTGAATCAACGTTCTTTTCTCGACCGGAACAAGCATGTCAACGGTTTTAGAGTAAGCTACCATGCTGCCTGAGTTTGCATACTTTACTAAAAAATAAAATGACCATATAAGGAAAAATAAGAATATTCCGAGATTTATACTCCCTAGTGTTATAGCAAGACTACTTTTTGTTAGTTTGTATAATCCGATCGGAACCCCAACAACAAAGGAAAGAAACGATAACTGGTCAAAAATAGTATCAATCCACTGACCACGCCTGCTCTCCATGAGTTTAATCCTGGCTACTTCCCCGTCACAGCGGTCAAAAATTGTCGAAAGCTCTAAAAACAGACCACCCAAAATTGGGAATCCCTGTATATAAAAAACACCGGATAGTATCCCAATAATTCCGATAATCACACTTATCATATTTGGAGTGAGAGAGGTATTAATCAATAGCCTGCTAACAGGTATTGACAACTTGCTGTTTATATTTTTTGAAATCCATCCGCTTGAGGATTTGCTTACGTGAGAAAAAAGAATATCCTCTGCCCTCTTTGCCGACTCCTCATCCGGGGATAAACGCATCCAGTAGCCGTCTTGAAAGGGTACTGATTTAACACTGCCTCGTCCAACAAGCTCCTCAAGCCAGCTTCTTAAGTGCATAGAGTTAAGAGTGGACTTCTCAAGGAGGCTTGCATTGGCTACAAATGCTCCTACTACTTTTCCACCGTATGAAAATATATCATCTATGCTATCGCCTTTGGTTTTTACCCATGCATCCTTCTGATTGTCCACAAGGACGGTTACTTCATCTTCAGAAACCTTAGAACCCATCAAATTTAAAAGCCCGGCTGGATTAATAATAAGATTTGATTGAAGAACTAAAGAGGGATTCGGTTCGGATTTGATTGGGGATCCAAGCGTATGCCATGTTATGTCGCTCTTTACGCCTTTTCCCTTATTTAGGAGTTCCTTAAGAGGTGAGTCATTTTTTTCTACGATTACTGTAAATCTTTTTATTCCAGCTCTTTCCGCAGTGGTTGCTAGTCGCTTGATCTGTGGTATGCCACCAAATATAGTCTCGCCGTGTGAATTTAGGGCTTCACCATCTATACCTGTCCCCGCTGCTATAAGTATTGCATGGTCCATATTATTTAGGTGTTTGTCTCTACAACCCGGAGGATTCTTTCCTTTTGAAACCTCTTTACAAATTTGTTTGAATTAAACCTTGCTCTAAAAAGGTCGCTGGGGTAGTCAACATCCATCCAAAAAAGATCTTCTATATCAAGGGATTTTATCCTATATCCTTTTCTAATAAGTCTCTGTATTGCAGAGACGTACCATTTTTTTTCTGCCCCAACAGTCCTCATCTCTTCTTCGATTGCCCTTTTTATTAAATCAACGCCGATGTCTCTAAAAATCCTTATGCCCACAGACTCGGCAGAAGGATAAGTCGCTAGGGTTTTGCCTACCTCGAGCACCCTTCCTCCCTGGATTGCTACCTTCATATCCTCATCTTCATATATTTGTTTTCTTTTTATAGGAAGGCATATCTTTTCATCTCTTACTCCAAGTGCCTTTTCAAGGACGTCAATCTCAAATACGTCATCCCCATTTATCACAACAATATCTTGATTCATCTCACACTTTGCTATCCAGAGTGAAATAAGACTGTTCGTAGTTTGAAAAAATGGATTATAAAGGGTTGTTATTCGCATACCCAAACCATCGTAGTCTCTTAAGAAATTCTCTACTTTCTCAAACCCAAAGCCAACGACTATTACGACCTCATCAATTCCACAGTCTCTTATATGGTTTATTTGGTGTTCAAGTATGGTTTCTCCACCGATGTCGAGTAAGCACTTAGGAATATATTTTGTATATGGATAAAGTCTGCTGCCTCTACCTGCTGCAAGTATTACTGCTTTCATGGTTTATCACTCCATTTTTTGAGCGGCTCCATCCCTGCTCTGGTTATGACAAATAAGGTAACAGTTATAACTGTATTCAGCGATTATGTCAATACAAAACTTCTTATGTTTGATTAAACTTTTAGAAAATAAATAATCTATAAATTTTAAGTTATGCACTTAAGTTTTCTTCTATGGTATTATGCCTAATTGGTTGATATTAAGATACACTTGAAAACGAGTAAAAATTCGGTAAAACTACTAAAAATCGAAACTGATAATTTCTTATCCAAATTACAAACTAGGTTTATGATCAAGGCGGCGTAGCCAAGAGGTAAGGCAGCGGTCTGCAAAACCGCAATACCCCGGTTCGAATCCGGGCGCCGCCTCAAATCAAGATTGTTAAGGCACTACAACAGAGATTTCTTACCCCTGATGTTGTTCGGGGTTTCGACTCACCCGCTTGCAATGACAAGGGGAATGGAGGACTAAAGTCCTCCGCTTCATTTGGTAGGCATAGGTAGAATAAGGGGATTGCTTTGTTTCACTCGCAATTAGAGTCATGGACGAACACATAGGTTCGAACAGCTACTAGGAATTATAAGATTAGACAAAGGTATTTGAAATTCTTTCTAAATCTGGTAACAATAAAACATTTGTGTATCGCCCGGGTGGCGGAATTGGTAGACGCATTGGACTTAAAATCCAATGGGCTGTAAAGTCCGTGCCGGTTCGAGTCCGGCCCCGGGCATGTTAGGTCAGATTGCATAGACACGCTCTTTGATCCGTTTTGTATAAGTGTTAGTTTTTCTGTGTAAATGGTTTTAACTACTAGCCTTTGTGTAACAAGGTTTATTGCTATATCCTAGATTAGCTCATAAATAAATTTGTTAAATATATTAGGGACTTAGGCATCCTCTTCATCTTCTTCGTTAGAGTCCTCGTCAAAAACGTCTTCGTCTTCCTCTTCATCCCATAATTCCTCATCATCCTCATCTTCCCAATCATCCTCTTCATCTATCTCGTCGTCTTTTACTTCAATTTTAAGCTCAAGATCCATATAGTCTCTCCTAATTAATATCTATTCCAAACCATACATTGTAGCATTGAAATGTCAAGCTCGTTGAACAGGTATAGTGGTTCGGTATTCGTGACTAGTAACTCGTTTTCTCGATAACCGATGCACGATACCCGAATCACAATTATATTTGACAAAATTACTGGGTCGCTTATTATTTTAACCTGTGATCTATCTGTATGGGTCCTGTAACGATTAAGAGGGTTCATGTATGGGGATTTGCCCGGTCGAAGAAGCCATAGAAGAAATAAAAAATGGGAAAATGTTGATCCTCGTTGACGATGAGGACAGGGAAAATGAGGGTGACCTGGTTATTGCGGGTGAGTTTGCAAGCCCTGAGGCAATAAATTTTATGGCAAAACACGGAAGGGGCCTTATCTGCCTCGCTCTCACCCAGGAAAAGGCTAACCAACTCAATCTTCAAGCAATAAAGCCGGAGAATAGCCCCGTTCCCCAATACACGGCGTTTACGGTTCCAATTGATGCTAGGCGTGGTATCTCTACAGGGATATCTGCCTATGATAGGGCATTCACCGTTCGTCTCGCTATCTCGGAAGAGGCGAAACCAGACGAATTTATCCGTCCTGGTCATGTGTTCCCTCTTATTTCTAGGCGTGGAGGCGTTCTGGTTAGGGCTGGACATACGGAAGGCTCCGTTGATCTTGCAAGGCTTGCCGGTCTGAAACCAGCCTCCGTAATCTGTGAGATAATGAAGGATGACGGCGACATGGCAAGGTTTTCCGATCTGGAAGGGTTTGCCGAGCAGCATCGACTTAAAATTACAACTATTGCTGACCTTATTAGTTACCGCCTTAGAGCCGAAAGGCTTATTAAGAGGTCGGCAGGGGCATATTTACCCACTTCTTACGGTGAATTTAAGGTTATCGTTTATGAAAGCGATATAGCGCCTCAGCACCACGTAGCTCTTGTGAAAGGCGATATTTCCCAGGAAGATGATGTTCTTGTCAGGGTTCATTCGGAGTGTCTTACGAGCGATGTTTTTGGTTCTATGAGGTGTGACTGCGGTCCGCAAATACACCAAGCCATGAATAAGATTGATAAGGAGGGCAAGGGGGTCATCCTGTACATGCGTCAGGAGGGGAGGGGAATCGGTTTGGTTAATAAAATTAAAGCCTATGCTCTTCAGGATGATGGGTTTGACACGGTAGAAGCAAATGAAGTGCTTGGTTTTAAACCGGATCTTAGGGATTATGGAATCGGCGCTCAGATTCTTTTAGACTTGGGTGTGAGAAAAATGAAGCTTCTTACTAATAACCCAAGGAAGGTAAAGGGACTTGAGGGGTTTGGGCTTCAAATCGTTGAGCGAGTTCCAATAGAAATCGAACCTAATGGAGCAAACTCTAAGTATTTAAAGGTAAAGAAAGATAAGCTTGGACATATATTATCTATGGTTGACTAATGACGAGAAACAACATGACCAGAATCTATGAAGGTAAACTTGAAGGAAAAGGGCTTAGATTTGCAATAGTAGTAAGTCGGTTTAACAATTTTATAACAGACCGTATGGTTGATGGCGCACTTGACGTGCTAATTAGGCACAACGTGTCTGAAAATGATATTGACTTGATAAAGGTGCCTGGCTCATTCGAAATTCCTCTAGGTGTAAAGAGGGCAGTAAAATCTAACAAATACGATGCAGTAATAGCTATAGGGGCTATCATACGTGGTGAAACCCCACACTTTGATTATCTTTCTTCTGAAATCACAAAGGGGCTTGCTGGAATCAGCCTTGAGTTTGATGTGCCTGTCGCATTCGGTGTTATCACAACAGAAACACTTGAGCAGGCTATAGAGAGAGCGGGAGCCAAGGCTGGGAATCGCGGGGGAGAAGCCGCCCTTTCTGCAATAGAGATGGCAAATCTAGGAAGAGTGCTTTCTCAAAAAAGATAATATTCCGTTATGGGTAAAAGGAGACGAGCAAGAGAAAATACTCTTCAATTTCTATACCAGTACGACACCCTTAAAGAATCCTCCTCTCAAGAACTAAACATAAATGACATTCTTCTTCTTTTCTGGGCGACAAAGGAATCAGACATAGAGAAAGATGTAGAGGAATTTTCAAATAGGCTTATTACCGGGGCATGTGAAAATATTGAAGGAATTGACGGTATTATAAATCGTTACTCTGAGCACTGGCGTCTTTCTCGAATGTCGAAAGTAGATAGAAATATCCTTCGTATGGCAATTTATGAGCTAGTTTACTTGAGGGACATACCCCCACCCGTTACTATTAATGAAGCCGTTGAGCTTGCTAAAAGGTATGGTACTGACGAATCAGGTGCGTTTGTTAACGGAATTTTAGATAGAATCCGAATAGCCCTCGATAAAGGGGAGGTCGAATATGATAAAGGAAGCGATAGCTAAGGTAGTGGAAAGAATAGACCTCGAAGAGAAAGAGATGGCTAAGGTTATGGAAAACATGATGGATGGAACTGCCTCCACTAGTCAGATGGCGGCATTTCTAATGGGACTCAGAATGAAGGGAGAAACGGTTTCAGAGATTACCGGGGCTGCAAAGGTGATGAGGGATAAAGCGATAAAGATAAGATCCAATCGCTCTATAGTGATTGACTTATGTGGCACCGGTGGCGATCAGCAGGGAACCTTCAACGTATCAACTGCCGCCTCATTAATAGCGGCGGGAGCAGGCGCACCTGTTGCAAAACATGGAAACCGTTCGGTATCTAGCCAGGTGGGAAGCGCTGACGTTTTGGAGAACCTAGGTATAAACATCAATCTCTCTAAAAAGGGAGCCGAAAAGTGTTTAGATGAAATAGGAATAGTGTTTCTTTTTGCTCCTATCTACCACCCTGCAATGAAAAACGTTTCGCAATTAAGAAAGGACGTTGGTGTAAGAACTATTTTTAATGTACTGGGGCCGCTTACAAATCCAGCCGATGTTAAGCATCAGATTATGGGGGTATACTCTGAGGTTCTGGTAGAGCCTATGGCAAAGGTTCTTAGAAATTTGGGATATCTAAGGGCTATGGTTGTTCATGGCGCGGATATGTTAGATGAGATTACGGTAACTGGAAAAACTCAAATAGCAGAGCTTAAAGATGGGATGATTAAGATGTATCAGTTTGATCCCTTAGAGTTAGGGTTTAAAAGAAGGAAACTCGAGGAGCTCAAGGGTGGAAACGCGGGGGAGAATGCAAAAATATTCCTTTCAATTCTTAGAGGGGAAGAAAGGGAGGCAAAAAGGGAAATAGCTGTTTTAAATGCAGCGGCAGGCATTCTAGTTTCTGGTGTGGCTGGAGATATGAAAGAGGCAATAGCAATGGCGGAGGATTCCATTGACGGATCTAAGGCGTTAAACAAGCTTAATGAGCTTATAAGGTTCACAAGGAACTGGAGTGACGGATAGAAGATTTCTAAACAGCCAATAAGGCGGCAGAAAAGGTAGAAACTAGAAATCGGGATTGGCTAATTCCCAATTCCTATTTCCTTAAGAAAGAGCTTTGTGTCTTAGTGTCTAAACGAACTTTTAAAAAATGATACTAGATGAGATTCTTCAAAATAAGAAGATTGAAATCGAGGGGGCAAAGAGGTCTTATCCCATTGAACTTCTAGCTTCTAAACTTGAGAAGACTAAACCGCCGAGGAATTTCTTTGAAGCAATAAAACCGGATGGAAGTGTGAGGATCATCGCTGAGGTTAAATGCGCTTCCCCTTCAAAAGGAATTCTAAGACAAGATTTTAATCCGATTGAGATTGCTAAGAGCTATAAAAAAGGCGGGGCTTCTGCGATCTCAGTGCTTACTGATAGAAGATATTTTAAGGGTGACCTGAGTCACCTCCGTGATGTAAGAGACACGGTCTCGATTCCGCTTTTAAGAAAGGATTTTATTATAGACCCTTATCAGGTCTACGAGGCTCGGTATTATGGGGCTGATGCGGTTCTTTTAATCGCCGCAGCGCTTGATACGAAGACTATGAAAGAACTGTTAAACCTAACTCACTCCTTAGGAATGAATGCCGTTGTGGAGGTGCATAATGAGGAGGAGCTTGAAGGAGCGCTTCTCGCGCGGAGCGAAATCATCGGGATAAATAACAGAGACTTAAAGACATTCACTGTTAGCCTTAATGTGTCAATAAGACTTTGTAAGTTAGTGCCAAGCGGCAAAGTAGTGGTGAGTGAAAGCGGACTTAGCTCGAGCGAGGAGATTAAGAGACTAAAAAATGAAGGGATTCATGTCTTTCTTATAGGTGAGACATTTATGAAAGCATCTGACCCCGGAGAGGAGCTCAGGGCACTGCTAGCCGAGTGCAATTCCTAAATTACTGTTATTAAAAAGGATAGGGTAGCCCGCCAGCCTTGCGCTGGGATTACATTTACTTGTCCCGCGGGTATATCCCCTTCTCATCGCAGTAGCGGCGACCTTTATGTCGCCACATGACAAATAAAGTTATTGCTCATTTCAGGAAGAAGGTCGCCCCGACAAGGAAGAGGCTTGAGTTGATGCCGAAGTTAGGCACATCGGTATGGGCGTTGGAAATATGGTGGAAGCGGTACTGTGCAGTTAGAGCAGTCCTGAGGCTAAGGTGGACGTGGAGACCTGGCCCACCCTGAACCTGGAAGTTGAACTCCGATCCCTGCTCAGGAAGCCCGAAGTCAGTCCACATGACCCCGCCCCCGGCATCAAAGAAGGGGGTAACCCTCGAGCCTGTCCAAAAGTTATACCGAAGCAGTGCACTTAATCCAAATGCGTAACGATTATCGGGCTCGAACTGGAACATGGCTATTGGCTCGACGAGGAACTCCAGTGCACCCTTATAGGGAACCTTACCCATCACGCCGGTCAGGAATATCCCCCAGCGCGGGTTCAGGATGAAGTACTGCCTTACTTCCTTCGTTCCGAGGATTTCGTGAGATAGACCGTATCCAATCATCACAGCGATTTCCTGGAGCCAGGCTCGCATCCACTCTTGATTTTCATCCTCCCCTCCCGGTTTTAACTGGGCTTTAGATTCCTGATTCTCCGGTGATTCAGGCTCAAGAGGTGATGCTATGTTAACCGTTTGCCCAAGTAATATAATAGTGGCTACAAGCAGAACCCGAGACTTTGTCACCCATCACTCCTTTTCCTGATTTATCCAAACATGTTACAACTCATATAGGTGGATAGGCGGGACATTCTTGTCCCGCATGTAAAGAGCTAAACTCTTGCCTAATTGTTCACCCAATATAATTCTCTGACAACTTTTACTTACAATGTCCTGACAATGTCATCTGAATCTTTCATGAGCTGATGTGAGAATCTGGGGGTTAAAGTACATTACTTACCCCCCTATTTACAATACATTAAAAGTGCTTCAGAATAAAATTAAGAGAAAGTGCGATTAGGCATCAAGATAGAGCCTATATC
>JAKEHC010000102.1 GCA_022615255.1 Candidatus Dadabacteria bacterium
CAGACTGCTGATATTTGACTGTCTTCATCTTTTAAAGAGAAATACCAGTGACCGCTTGTATAGTTTCCCCTGAAGTTTGAAATCTCCCCTACAACCCATATATATTCGTATCCTATTCCTTCCTCGAGAACCTCTTTAATTCTCCCCGTCAGCTCGGAAACCGTGAGTATCTCCCCTGTAATTAGGCTTAAAAACGAAGGGTATTCATCCATTTCAAGAAAAGTATCTGGGATTGAAAGAATATAGTCAAGCTTAATTAGACTGGTATAGTAATCATCTAACCTATCTTTTCCTTTAAGCCAATAACCTGTAAAATTCTTCTAATACCAGCATTGGAGGAGATTTTGAACGGGATTAATCCACAGATATTCAGGGAGTACGATATAAGGGGCGTGGTGGGAAAAGACCTTACAGAAGGCGTTATAGAGCATATTGGTAAAGCATATGGAACATATATTAGAAAAAAGGGTAAGAAAAGGGTTTCCCTTGGAAGGGATTGCAGGCTGAGCTCTCCTTCCTTTGCTAAAGCAATGACTCAAGGCATCAATTCAACCGGGGTCCACGTCTTAGACATAGGCATGGTTTCAACACCTATGGTCTATTTTTCACTGTTTAATCTTGATGTAGAAGGGGGGGTAATTATTACGGCGAGTCATAACCCCTCTGAGTACAATGGGGTTAAGCTGTGTGTGGATAAGGAAGCGCTGTTTGGAGAGGAGATTCAGGGGATTAGAAAGATAGGGGAAGAGGGTGGCTTTTCTTCGGGAGAGGGGCTAACCGAAACAACTAGCATAATGGATGATTATTTTAAATTCCTCAGGGAAAATGTGGAGATAAAGCCGGGAATAAGAGTCGGAATAGACTGCGGAAACGCTATGACTGGGATTGTTGCGCCTAGAATTTTAAAGGAATTTGGATGCAAGGTAACGGAGTTTTACGTTACGCCTGACGGAAGATTTCCAAACCATCATCCTGATCCAATAGTAGAGGAGAATCTAAAGGATTTAATAGAGGCGGTTAAAAGGGAGAAACTCGATCTTGGAATCGGCTTCGACGGAGACGGCGATAGAATCGGTGTTGTAGATGAAATGGGAAATATGATCTGGGGAGACATGCTTCTCGTTATTTTTGCAAGGGATCTTCTCAGCCGTATGCCGGGGGCAAAGGTGATCGGCGAGGTGAAATGCTCTACCAGGCTATTTAAGGATATAGAAGGGCACGGCGGGATACCAATCATGTGGAAGGCAGGTCATTCTTTAATCAAGAACAAGATGAGGGTCGAGGGGGCCCCCTTAGGGGGCGAAATGAGCGGGCACATGTTTTTCGGCGACAAATTTTTCGGCTACGATGATGCGGTATATGCGGCTCTCAGGCTTCTTGAAATCATTTCAAAAAATGGAAAGAGGGTGTCAGAGCTTTTAGATGGAATACCCCAGGCGTTTTCAACACCGGAGATCCGGGTTGAATGTCCCGATGAAATAAAATTTCAGTTAATAGAAAAGGTGAAGGAGGAGTTTAATAAAGAGTATAGGGTTATTGATACGGATGGGGTGAGAATCGAATTCCCTGATGGCTGGGGGCTTATTAGAGCATCTAACACCCAACCCGCTTTAGTTCTCAGGTTTGAAGCTGAAACCAAAGAAAGGCTTGAGGAAATACGGTCGCTTATTGAAAAGAAGCTAGAGGAGGTTAAAAGCAGGTTAAACTGAGGCAGGAGGGGTCCCAAGACTTGAGGTCACAATTTGTGATGTCAAATTAGGGGATAATACACTAAGGCAGGCATGATGACCTACGATCCGGATAAACGCCATCGCCGGTCTATTCGCTTGAAAGGTTATGATTACACACATGTGGGAGCGTATTTCGTAACAATATGCACGCAAAATCGTGAATGCCTATTCGGCGAGGTAGTGGATGGGGAAATGCAGTTGAATGAAACTGGACAGGTGGTTGCCGATTGTTGGCAATGGTTGGGTAAACAATATCCATATATTGTAATGGATGAATGGACCGTTATGCCGAATCATTTACATGGCATCATCGTGATTGTGGACAAGGAATGTAGGGGCGGTTCGCGAACCGCCCCTACAGAGGTGAAACGCAAACCTTTAGGTCGGTTGATTGGGGCATTCAAGACCATTTCCACAAAACGCATTAATGAAATGCGTGGAACGCCAGGTGAATCTGTATGGCAACGGAATTATTATGAACATATTATACGGGATGAAGAAACGCTTAACCTTATCCGCCAATACGTTACGGAGAATCACCTAAACTGGGCGCTGGATCGTGAAAATACTCTTTGTGGCGAAACGAAACACCGAACAACTAGACAGAACAATTTGTGGGAGGTGTAACTATACCTGCAGGCAGGTTGGGCTAATCGGATTCTAAATCTTATTATTCAATGAACTCATTGACACTTGAGTAGTTGTAGTATTAAAATTTTCAGGGGTCTTTCGGTATCATGCGATAGGCTTTAGGCAATCATAAGCATTGTTAAAACTTAAAGGAGGATAATGGAATGGACGATACACAAGTCTCTAAAGGGACTTTGAAGAGGTTTTCTAGGCGGAAAAAGGCAAAGGCTTCATCTGACCAAGGAAAACATGAGCCTCATAATGGCTCCAAACCTTCGACTGAAGGTTATGATAGGCGTACTTTTCTTGGTCATGTAGGTAAAATCACTGCAGCCGGTATTGCAGTGGGCAGTATTGGATTAACACCTTTACTTTCAGGGTGTAACAAGTCTGCAGAGGGTCAGGAAATTAACTGTGAAATTGGGCCTGAGACTGGTTCTGAACGCGCTGACGCCGCATTTCAGATTAGGCTTGATGCGGCGCAGAACGAAAGGAACATTCCCATTCCTGACCATCCATGTAACGGGGATGAAGCACGTTATTCAAACAAAATCGGCAATTATTCCAAGGGGCTTCGCCACAACCGAAGAGGCGAGGTTGATCTTGATGCATACAATGCCTTGATTACGGCAATCACGAGTGGGGAATTTTCAGACTTTGAGGCACTGGCTAAAAATGGACATTTTGGTTGCTCTGACCCAACTCGTCAGCGCCGCCAGGTAAATCCTGAGGCTGGATACGCATTTGAGCTAGAAGGCACTGACTCTCACCAGCTCATGATGCGCGCCGCCCCTGCCTTCGCAAGCGCAGAGGAGGCGGGAGAAATGGCTGAGCTGTACTGGATGGCGCTACTCAGGGATGTGAATTTCCTGGACTATGATAATAATCCACTTGCCCAGGCGGCGGCGGACGACCTTTCGAATTTTTCGGATTTCCGAGGGCCCAAGCAGGGCGGCATAGTCACGCCTGAGACCCTGTTCCGTGATAACTATCCGGGATGCACCACAGGACCATACATATCTCAGTTTCTGTTGAAGGATTGTCCCTTCGGGGCACAACGCGTAGACCAGCATATACTGACGACGACTCCCGTTGACTTCATGACTGATTTTGCATCATGGCTTGACGTTCAGAATGGGTGTCAGCCGATAGTATCACAAGAGCCGGGCGGGCTTTTCTTTTGTCGAAACGGTCGAGACCTCAGCCAGTATGTGCACGTAGACGCGTTATATCAGGCTTACTTTGTTGCCTGCTTGATTCTACTTGCGAATGGAATCCTGTTAAACGCTGGGAATCCTTATGGGCAAACCCCGGATCCGGGTTCTGGCTTGCCCTTGCCAGTTGGCGTGAGCGGTTCGCTTGCACAGGTTGGTTTTGGCACGTTCGGCGGTCCGCACATTTTGGCTTTGCTCACCGAGGTGTCAACGCGCGCTCTCAAGGCTGTTTGGTATCAGAAGTGGCTTGTGCATCGCCGCCTGCGACCAGAGGAATTCGGAGGGCGCGTTGAGGTTATGCGGTTGGGACTTGCAGACTACCCAGTTAACCAGGAACTTTTCGATTCTTCAGCGCTTGACGAGGTTCTTGATAGATATGACACTTATCTTTTGCCTATGGCTTTTCCGGAGGGATCACCGATGCATACATCTTACGGTTCCGGACACTCTACGGTAGCAGGAGCTTGTGTTACGATTCTAAAGGCATGGTTTGACGAGTCGGCTATTATCCCTGATTCAGTGGCGCCAAGTAGCGACGGAACGACTTTGGTGCCTTATGAAGGACCGCCTCTCACTGTAGGGGGTGAACTCAACAAGCTTGCCTCTAATGTTTCTCAGGGACGCAACATCGCAGGCGTCCACTGGCGAACAGACGCTACAGAGGCGAACCTTTTAGGCGAAGATGTTGCCATCAGCATACTAAGGGATCAGAGGGCAACCTATAATGAGCCTTTTAACGGCTTCACCTTTACCAAGTTTGATGGTACGGAGATAACGGTCTGATAATGGATTATGATTCGACTATGAATGATCAAATACTACAGAAAAGCCCTTTGATAATAATAGGAAGGAAGGATAGGGTTGATTTTCCCGAGCTAGGTTTATACGATATTGATGCGAAGATTGATACAGGGGCATACACATCATCCATACATTGTCAGGACATTGAGGTTACTGATAAATATGGAGAGACTAAGGTCAGATTTAATCTCCTCGATCCCTCACACTCTTTGTATAATAACAAGGAGTTTTTACTTCCAGTTTATGCAAAGAAAGAGATAAAAAACTCCTTTGGACAGATCGAGGAAAGGCATATAATCAAAACAAGGGTGTTATTATTTGGCGAGTTATTCGATATAGAACTCTCTCTAACGGACAGGTCTAAAATGGAATATCCGGTTCTTTTAGGGAGACAACTGTTGAATAATCGTTTTATGGTGGATGTGTCGCAAATTGATTTATCATATAGCCAAAAACTAAGGAGGGTTAATGAATGAAGATCGCCGTTCTGTCACGTAATGGAAATCTCTACTCTACCAGAAGATTAGTCGAGGCTTCGAAGGAGAGGGGCCATGAGGTAGAGGTTGTTGATTATTTAAAATGCTATTTTGTAATAGAGAAGGGTCATCCAGAGATACATTACCATGGTAGCAGGCTATCGGATATTAAAGCCATAATACCGAGAATCGGGGCTTCTCATACGTTTTATGGAACGGCGGTAGTCAGGCAATTTGAGATTATGAACATATTCTCTGCGAATGAGTCGCAGGCTATCACAAGGTCGCGAGACAAGCTGAGGTCGATGCAACTCCTTTCGAGAGAAAGGATCGGCATTCCTATTACGGCTTTTGCATCAAGCCCGTCAGATATAAGTCATCTAATAGAAGAGGTGGGTGGAGCACCTTTGGTAGTCAAGTTATTACAGGGAACTCAGGGAATCGGGGTAGTCCTTGCAGAGACGAAAAAGGCGGCTGAATCAGTTTTAGAGGCATTTTATGGACTGGATGCAAACATGCTTATTCAAGAATTTGTGAGTGAGGCAAAGGGGGCTGATATTAGAGCGTTTGTGGTTGGCGATAAGGTTGTTGGCGCGATGAAAAGGCAGGGCGCAAAAGACGAGTTTAGGTCTAATATACACCGCGGGGGCACTGCGAATGCAATTAAGCTCAGCAAAGAGGAGCATGAAACTGCTGTAAAGGCTGCAAGGGTTTTAGGGCTTAACATTGCCGGTGTTGACATGCTCCAATCAAAGCGAGGTCCACTCATAATGGAGGTAAATTCATCGCCAGGCCTTGAGGGAATTGAAGTGGCAACCAATATTGACATAGCTGGAAAGATCGTTGAATTCATCGAAAAGAATGTAGGAAATCGAGAAATGATAAGAGATAGAATAAATGTTTAAGTTGATAATTTTCTGTAGGAGCAGGTTAAAAACCTGTCCTACTGGAATCACTCGATTGGGACAGGTTAAAAACCTGTCCTACTGGGTCAAGCAGTAAGCCTATAAAAGGCTTCGATATATTTTTCAGTTGTTTTCTCGATAACATCCTGAGGGAGGGAAGGGGCGGGGGGCTTTTGATTCCAGCCGATTGAAATCAAGTAATCCCTTACAAACTGTTTATCAAAACTCCTTTGTTGCCTCCCGGGTTGGTATTCGTCCTTGGGCCAGAACCGCGAGGAGTCCGGGGTAAGAAGCTCATCTATCAGTATTAGCTCGCCTCTGTCTTCGTCAATGCCGAACTCAAATTTTGTATCGGCGATGATAATACCCTTTTTTTCCGCTAATGCCATCGAGCGATTATATATATCTATGCTGACTTTTTTTATGCGGTGAGCTAATTCTTCACCTAGTATTTCAACTACCTTCCCAAATGAGATGTTTTCATCATGTTTTCCCTCCTCTGCCTTGGTTGATGGGGTAAAAATCGGGCTCTCTAATTTGGATGATTCGAGGAGACCGGGCGGTAAAGAAACTCCAGATATAGAACCACTCCTTTTATAATCCTTCCACCCCGAACCTGAAATGTATCCCCGCACAATGCATTCTACTGGAATGGGGGTTGCTTTTTTAACAAGCATGCTTCTTTCTTGAAGAAAGTCGCGATAAGTCCAAAAAGCCTCTGGGTATTCACCTACATCGGTAGAGATCAGATGGTTTGGTATTATGTCGCTCGTTTTATTAAACCAAAATTTTGAGATTTGAGTCAGAACCCTTCCTTTATTTGGGATTCCATTTGGCAAGACTACGTCAAAGGCAGATATCCGATCGGTGGCTACAATCAATAGCTCCGTTCCAAGGTCATAGATGTCTCTTACTTTTCCCCTTTTTGGAGGCGGGAGCCCCTTAAATTCGGTCAGTAAAACAATGGAATTTCTTTCAAACGCCTCTTTGTTATATATTAAGGGTTTTTTCATTTTATATTCTCAGTAGTGGTCTTGCTAGGAACCCTATCCCGGATAAAACTGTATTGCAGTAAGAAATTATTGTAGAGACATGCCATGGCATGTCTCTACCTTCGATTAAATCGGGTACCAAACATAGAACAGGCTCTGGTACTCCATCGCAGAGTTCCCGCAATGACTGTAGGGTATTTCATACATATTTTAATTATTTACTTCTTTTCACTAGCCCTCTTCGCTTTCTGTCCGCTAAGTTTTTTGTCCTTTTCACGTGACATAACAGCCAGCTTTTCTTTATAGCTTATAACTTGCTTGAGGATGGATTTGTCAGAGATGGCAATGATTTGTATCGCAAGCAAGGCGGCGTTCTTTGCCCCGCCTATTGCTACTGTAGCAACAGGAACCCCGGGAGGCATTTGCACAATGGACATGAGAGAATCAAAGCCACTTAAAGCATCGGTGCGTATTGGTACGCCTATTACTGGAAGCGGTGTGTGAGCGGCAAGCATACCCGGTAGATGGGCCGAGCCTCCGGCACCTGCAATAATTACACGAAGCCCGCGTTTATGCGCCTCCTTGGCATAATTCGCCATATCTATAGGCGTGCGATGCGCGGAGAGGATGTGTATTTCGTAAGGCACGCCAAATTCTTCACATACCTCGGCGGCGACTTTCATCGTCGGTAAATCTGAATCGCTTCCCATAACGATGCCAATTAATGCAGTCATTTATGCTTGACCCCCAACTCATAGTTAAATTATCTCATACCTCCCACCAGCAAGACTGGTGGGCTACCCGGGTTGCGGTAGGGGCACAGTATGCTGTGCCCCTACTCAGAATGATATAAGGCTTGCCGCTCTTTTGGCTTTCTCAAGGGCTTCATCTATATTCTGACCTAGGGCTGTTACATGCCCCATCTTACGACCGGGACGGGTAAGTCGCTTTCCATAGATATGAACGTATGTTGCCTGCGCGCTCAAGGCATTCTCTAATCCGTTGACATTAGCTGCCCCGTCGCGGTCCCCTAATAGGTTTACCATCACTGCCGCAGGCGCTATCATGGCGGGGGAGCCCAGTGGGAGTCCTAGAATCGCACGTAGATGATTCTCATACTGGGAGCTGATACAGGCATCAATTGTATAGTGTCCGGAATTATGCGGACGCGGGGCAAGCTCGTTAATAAGCACTCGGTCATCTTCAAGAAGAAACATCTCCACACCAAATATACCAATACCATCAACTGATTCAATCGCCTGTCTTGCCACTTTAGTAGCCTCTTGAGACACACTTGCGCTAAAATCTCCTGGCACCTTGACTATATGGCAAATATGATTCCTCTGGATAGTTTCTACGACAGGGTAGATTACTATCTCTCCATTAGCGCTTCGTGCAACAATTACGGCAAGCTCTTTCTTAAACGGTATAAATGCCTCGACCATAAGTGGAGATTTTGTTTCTTCTAGATTTTTAAAAGACAGATGGATTTTGTTTGGCTCATTTATTAATACGTTTCCACGACCATCGTATCCATTTCGTCTGGTTTTAAGCACAAGGGGCCAGCCGAGTTTTTCACCAGCTTTGTTAATGTCATCAGGGGATGAAACCGGCATGAAATGAGGAACACCTATTCCATTTTTCTCAAGGACTTGTTTTTGTAACAGTTTGTCTTGTATTAAACGAACTGTATGCGCCGTCGGAAGGACAGGTATCCCTATTGACTCGATGTGCTCAAGTAGTGGTGCGTCAACAAACTCGTTTTCAAGTGTTAATAAATTAGATACACGCGCAAGCTCCTCCAGCATGGAAATATCGTTCAAAGAGCCGACCAGTTTTATATGTGCGATTTGGCCAGCAGGGCTATCAGACTCAGGGTCAAGTATGGCTATATCTAAACCAATCCGGTATGCAGCCATAGCAGTCATTCGCGCCAATTGACCGCCGCCGATAATACCTATTGTTTTAGGTTTAACTGAGCCTTTTTTAGTCATTACTTTTCTCTTAATACCATTGTCTTAACGAACATTCTAATGGATGTAATAAAATACGAATTAGTTATAAGTTATAACATATGCACATTTACTATTTGAGGGGTAACTGTTTATCCTTTTCCTCATATATATATTTTGAGTATAGCGGGTGGTTAAAACTATGCAAGGCATAGACCTTATCGCACCAAATCTCCTTTATAATTCTCTTATGTGATAATCCATTTATCTTACAAAGTTTTCTATAGTGGAATTTTAGTGCAACTTTGATGGAGTATTACCCAGGTATAAAAAATAATAGATTGAACTTAAGCTTTAGCTTTAATATCCTGCTTTACAAGGTGCTCTGAACGATTTACCTCAAAGGTGATCCTTTGCTCTGGAGCCTTTCCATGTCCAAAGGCGTACCCTAATACCTCGCCTGCCGCGCTTGAAACGAGGCCGATCAGTAATACTAATATTATTTGTGGCATGAGTTCGTTCCCTCGCCCGGTGCGTGAAATATCCTTCGAGGTACGCCATAAGCGTAAGAGAGGGATCAGGGGAAAGCCGCAGATATAGAGAATTCGCCTGAAAGCTGACCAACGAAATTGTTTTGCGCGGACCGCCCCGAATATGCGGCCTCCAATAAACTCCCCCCTGATGTAGGAACCTAGTCGAGAGATATTAACATGGTTTCTCTTTGACCTTGGTTCGAGATAAAGCTTTTGTCCTTTAGCCAGTAAATCAGCACAGAGTATAGATTCTATTTCGTACATGGTGGATAAGTCAGGACCGTAATTCAAGAGGATATCACGCTTATATGACACGTGATGGGGCGCTAAAAACTTTACCTCTCCTCCCTCGGCTGGGTCAACACATGGTCCAAAATCTAGGTAAATGCTTGCCCAACTGATTAAGCTATCTGGGTTTGCGTTGGTTATAACGCATCCGACTGCAGCCCAGGGTTTTCGATGCGCATCAATTAACGCCTCAGCCCAGCCAGGGTCTGGGTATGAATGTTCTTCACAAAAAGCCACTACGGGCGCATTCGCTTTCCTAATTCCCTCTGCTATAGCTTCGCCCGTTGAGCTGAACGCTCCAACTTCAACTAGTTGAACGTGGCTGAATCCACTCAGCACGGAGTTATCAAGATTTAGCATTTCTATAGAAGGCGCAACTATTACTATTTCCAAACTATCTTTCACCGTCTGTTCTCGAAGAAGATTCATTACCTCACGAATGTTCTCATAGGTGTCAGGCGTAACGAGAATTACAGACATTTCCGGAGACCTAAGCTCGCTCACGTTTTATAGTCCCCCTTTTAAAATATAATTTAGGTTTCTTATAAGATACATTATGGCTGATTACTTATCATGTTTCCATTGTCGTCGCAAATATATTCATCCCCACCCTTACTCTTCTCAAGGTTGGGGGATGAGAGCGCTCTTGCCCTATTACAAGCCGAAGCAACACCTATACAAAACCTTACAAGGGCTGTGATAGGGGCACAGCATGCTTTGCCCCTACTAATTATTCAACTGCCCGCTTGCCAGAAGCGGTCAGGCTTTATTCCTAGGTTATGGATTTTACTCAGATACTTTCCAATAAAAGGCAGTCCGCAAATCGCCGGTATTAAATAGCGTGTCGTGCAGAGTAGACCGAGGGCAGCGGCAGTGGACGCATTGAAAAAGGGTTCGTAAAGTAAAATAAGCGCAGCGTCGCGCGTTCCCACTCCAGCGAATGTAAAGGGAAGCAAACCTGCCAAAATCGCAAGAGGCGCAAGCGCCAGATTTGCCAGGAAGGGAGCCCATGCGTTTAGCGCTAGGATAAAAAGCCAGATTTGCAAAA
The DNA here is from genome assembly GCA_022615255.1 of Candidatus Dadabacteria bacterium. GTDB lineage: Bacteria > Desulfobacterota_D > UBA1144 > Nemesobacterales > CSP1-2 > CSP1-2. Next base: position 10,570 of record JAKEHC010000102.1, read on the forward strand.
GGTGTAGAAACCAAATGAAGATCGAGGTTCCAGCGATCTTAAAAAGTTGGATTTTATCACCCCAGAAATGGTCGTGCATCTCATACCAGGAACTTTTAAGCCCTTCTAGCCTGTCTCCAAGTTTGTTAGGGGAAACGGTTTTTAAAATTGTAAAAAATAAATTTGAAAATTTTCGTGAGCCGAGAAGAAAAAAGCAGGCAATCAGTCCGACGATTACAATCCCTGTCATTAACCAAAAGAACCAGTCCTTTTTTGGGTATAGTGTCAAACCAAATGCACACCATATGAGAAGTGAAATCATATCGCATGTCTTTTCAAATACAACTAGAGAAAGTGAAAAAGAGCCTTCTAAGCGAGCATCTTCCTTGACGAAGTATGCCTTAGCGATATCGCCCATCTTAGACGGAAATATCATATTTAAAAAGCTTGCTAGAAGTATTAGACGGTTAGCATCTATAAAACCAAGCTTTGCCCTATGAGGCATCAGTTGTTGAAGTCGCCTAGCTGTAAGGAGTGTAAGAGGAAGAATCATACCCAAGCCTATGGTCATCAACCACACATTGCAATTTCTCAGCACCTTTATAAGCCCATGAAAATCGATCTTCCAGTAGATTACCGCTAAGATAATTAAGCTAACTATGAAAGAGATTAATTTTTTCATTTTAAAGTTTTCGCTCCAATTTAAGCGTTTGACCAGGGGATAGTTTTTGAATCTCGTTAGCAAGGTCAAGCCAGGGCTGTAATTGACCAACCTGAAATGTCCTACTCATAACATTATAGATTGAGGTTTGGTCACAGCCAATCCCTGCGGCTACTACGTTTTTCCAGGACTTAGCTCTAAGCTCATCAGTGATTATCAAGCTCCCGTTTTCCCACCTAAACAAGCGTGAAAAGGCAAATGGCGCCTCCTTTTTGTTTGTAATGAGCATTTTTTGCAGGAGTTTTCGGATAAGATTGGGAAAGAAACGACCGATGGTAATCGTTAAGAAACGAAATGCTATTAGCTTCGTGGGTGTTACTTGAGTCTCTTTTGCCCAGCCAAGAGAACCCTCAATTAGAATATCGTTCTCGCTGATAAGGGTTTTGTAGTTATCTATCAGATGGCCGACTGCGTTTTTTATTTCTCCATTCTCCACCTCAAGTGAGAACTGCGTGTCTCCGGCTACAAGCTTCGTGTTGCGGAAGAGTTTGAATACGCCGCCTTTATTCAGGGCAATATATAATTCCGCATCATCCCTGCGGTCAATGAGGATTTTGGCTTCTTTAAACCAGGTGCGGCCCTTGGGACGGGGCTTTGACTGATAGCGTTCTTCCACAAAATCGCGATAGGCTAATAAATAGTTCCACGTGTGATGACCTATTATGTGATCGTCCCCATAGCAGGGCGAAAGCCCGCTAGAAAGTCCAGCGAGAAAAGAGTCGTTGATGCTAAGCGCTTCGGGCATCCACTTACCCACTAGCTCAAAACCATGCGGAAAGAAGTTGTAGGTATTCCTGCTACCATACTCACCTCCGTAAGAACCATCAGGGTGGATAAAGTGCTCGGCAAACTCGACGGCTCTTACAAGCGTATGCTTCAGTTCCTGTGATGGCTTAAGTTCATAAAGCCTCGCTAGGAGTGAGATTGTCAGCGTGTGATAGCCGGGATCGCAACCCTCATATTCCTGGAACCAGCCCTCTCTTCTTTGCCAAGTTAGAAGGCGTTCTAGACGCTTTTCTTTAAGATCATTCCATTTTGTTGTATTTAAGAGTTGTGAGAGCAATTCTAGGGAGAGTACTGTTAGCGCATGATGATTAGAGAGCTGTCCGCTTTCCTGATGGCTTGCGAGCCAATCCCCGCGCCTTTCAAAAAATCGGAGGGCTGTTTCATTATCTACGCCTAACAGTTTGTAACCTTCTACGCAAGCCAAGAGTGAAAATGCGGCTGCACCGCCGGCGCGTTCGTATGGAAAATAATCGTCGCAAGAGCCGTCTTTATGGGCGCTCCGTGATGCAAATAGAATTCCCGCTTCAACCCATTTCTTGATTGTGGGCTGCTTATAGAAAGGATTGTTTGGTACATCCGTTTCATATGCAAGCGCAAGGGGCCATACGAATTCTTGCGCCATGCCGCTTGGGAAATCTATAATCTTATAATGCCAGTAGTTGCGATCAAAGCAGCCATAAGTGGGGCTATGGGGGTTACGGTCTAGCAGGGTTAAGATTTTAGGGATTTGAGCGAGAGCCTCGCGTGCAAGGAGTTTTCGATCAGCGCTTGAGCGTCCTCCGGACAGTGAGCTGGAGCGGCCAGCTCGCCATCGAAGCGTCGGGTGATGAATCCGGCCGCCCGGCTCGCGATATTGATGTATTTTCCAATCAGATCCGCATTTACGCGGGAAGCAAAATCTGCGAGATTGAGGTCGATGTCCTCCATCGTGCCATTGAGCTTAAAGGCACTGGCCGCTTGGAGGAGTAGCAAGAAGAGCGTCTAAGCTTTGCATCTAGTTCGCGGAGGCGACAGCATTTATTCGCGGATGGCACGCCGCAGTAATGCCTTCACTTGCGGACCGGTTTTGCGGGTAACGGCAGTGAACGTTCTTCCTCTGGCGGCCGTACTTTTTTGTACACAGCGAACAGTAGCAGGTCATAGACGATCTTCACACTTCCCGCTGCCTCGACGCTTTCCCTGTACCCGCGCCTCGCCACCAAACATCTAGTTGCGCTGGTATGTCCCCATCAGTTGCGCCTGGCCGAGGATATGACCCTGCATCGCGTTTTCCAGGGCTGCCGCAGTCGGTTTCCCGAGGTCGGGCAACACCACATCGAACGCATAGAGCTTGTGGAAGTATCGATGGCGGCCGATCGGCGGGCAGGGGCCCCCGTAGCCCGTGCGCTTCCAGTCGTTCAAGAACTCCGACGCTGGGAAGCCAGAGACGATGACGGGTGGGTTGGCGAACGAGTTCGTGGCCGGCCCCCAGACGGCCAAGATAGTGGCCTCCCAGACCATCGGCGACGACCTAGCGATCTACACCGAGAACGAGGTCGTGAACGCTACGTTCGTCGGTTCCCCCGACACTTTTGCCTTTCGCACCGCTATCGCCGGCACCGGCCTCATCGCCGGTCGGCTCGTTACGCAATTTACGGAGACACACCAATTCATGGGCCGGGACGCCTTGTACGACTACAACGGCATCCAGGCCGCGGCTAGTGACAGCCATGTGTGGTTCCAGAACCTTCGCGAGCAGGACCAGAACCGTATCGAGCACTCGTACACGATCTTCGATGAGGAGAACGGCCAGTTGAAGCGCAGCGAAAACTGCGTCTCGATGAAGTCGCCCATCATCGCCGTGTAGGGGCCACCGAGGAAGCGCGGCGTCACGTAGTCGCCCGAGGCGATCAGAAAGGACAGGGTGAAGGCGGCGAACAGGCCGGCCCGGCATTGGGGCACAACGATGCCAAAGAGTACCCGGCTCGGACCGGCGCCCAGGTCGCGAGCAGCTTCGAGCGTGATGTCGAGCACCGAGCGCAGCGATCCATAGATCGGGAGCACCGCCAGCGGCAGCAGAAAATTCAGGAGGGTCACGACGACGGCGCCGGGATTGTAGATGAAGATGGTCAGCGGCTCGTCGATGAGACCCAGGGTCAGGAAGGCGGAGTTGAGGATGCCCTCCGTTCCGAGAATGCTCTTCCACGCATAGATCTTGACCAGGTACCC
>JAKEHC010000013.1 GCA_022615255.1 Candidatus Dadabacteria bacterium
CCAATGAAAATAAAAGGATAAAAACTAATACTCTACCTCCTAAGAATCTAGATAAAGGTGACATTTTCACTTTGCATCAGGGGTGACATATTCATTTTGCATTGACAGACTTAAAATTTAGATGTAAAAATAAGAAACGTAAATTAGTGTTTTATCACTTTTGAAATCTGAGAGACAAAATCAGAAAATGTGTCTCCAGATGTTCCTGATTGAAAGTAAACCTTTCTCATATAGTCAAGAGCGCCGGAGTAGAATTCAAACTCACTTGATAGCTTGCTAAACATAATTGGATTCCCATTCCCCGCCTCAATGTCTAGCTTAGATACTAAGAAATAAGACCTTGTACCTTCTTTTATATAATAGTGCAGATATGAACCTCTTATCACATAATCTCTAAAAATGCCTGTCATGAATAAAGTAAAATCCCCTATATATTTTCTCAATTCTCTTTCCCAATGAGAGCTTTCTTGAAAGCCGCTTTGAGCTTCGAGAATCATATCTACAACCGATTGTACTTTTCCGCTTTCTGAGTCTCTTATCTTGTAAAGCTTCTCAGTCTCAACAAAGTTTGAAAGAACATTCGCCAGGTAGGAAGCTACTTGAGTATCTCTTTCCTTACCTAGATCATAAAAACTCATTCTTACAAGCTTCCCAAAAAATGCCCTTAATGAGGTTAGGTTCATTCTCTCGACCTTCATGTCTCGCTTGTCCCTCCCTCGGATTTTTATTTAAATATAATATAAATTTAGCAAACTGCATCAATAAAAGCCAATTAACTTATTCCTTGCTATACGTTCTATTTTTATTATAATGTTGCGGCTTTTAGAATGTATGCTACCGTGCGTGCATGTTGTAAAATTATAATTTCAAGATTCCAAAGGCATTGATATAGATGGGCAGAGTTCACTTAGATTTGCCGGATAAATTTGATTTTTCTACAGAACTTTCTATAAGAGTAAATGATATAAACTACGGCGGCCACCTAGGACACGACACAATACTTTCTTTAACCCATGAAGCCCGCGTTAGACTACTCAGTAAACATGGTTTTACAGAAATAAATATTGACGGACCGGGGTTAATAATTTCTGATGTTGTTATAGTTTATAAATCGGAAGCCTTTTACGGTGAAACCTTAAAGATCGAGGTTGCCACTCGTGACTTTAGTAAATACGGCTGTGACTTTGTTTATAAGATCACAGAAAAAGAAACGTTAAGAGAAATCGCAAGAGTCAAAACAGGTATAGTGTTTTTCGACTATGAAGAAAGAAAGGTAGCGCCCGTGCCAGAAAAATTCAGAGAGATCTTCCTCACGAAAGATTAATGTGAATCTCGAGACTTACTGCTCAATAAAATCGCCTTTAACTGGGGGAGATAACCACTAAAGGGAAATAAGCTTGAAAAAGGTTTGAGAAGGAAGTAAAAATGAGCACTCTTGAAGCGGCCCTTCAATCACTCAGTCTAAAAATATACACCTCATCTTTGATCTCATTAACCTCCACTAAAAGCCCAACTGAAAGTTTATCAACAGTTCCTAATATTCTTCCCGTAATCTTGCATCCACCTTCAAGCTCAATGATTGCTACGGTGTAAGGAGCCTCTTTTTCATGAGTTGCAAGTGGCACGTGTACCGTTGAATATGTATAAAGGGTTCCCTTCCCTGGCACCTCGGTTTCGTCTAATTTCTCGGATTTGCAGGATTTGCAGTGATAACCAGGTATAGAATGAATCTTCCCACAAGAAGAACATTGAAGAACCTTTATCATTAACATCCTTAACCCCTTGCCAGGATGTGAACTACACAGGTTGCACCAGAGCCGCCGAGATTATGGGTAAGGCCAATCTCGGCATTCTTGACCTGTCTATCTCCTGCCTCTACACGAAGTTGCTCCACAATTTCAACGATCTGTCCTATGCCGGTTGCTCCCACTGGATGACCCTTTGCTTTAAGCCCACCACTAGAATTCACTGTGAATTTCCCATTGAGCGACGTAACCCCATCTAGTGTAGCAGGGCCGCCTTCGCCCTTAGGGACAAAACCAATGTCTTCAATCGCAATTATCTCCGCTATAGTAAAGCAGTCATGTACCTCAGCCACATCTATATCCTCACGCCTTATGCCAGCCATCTGAAAAGCCATGTTTGCCGCTTCAATCGTAGCATCAAATCTTGTCAAGTCGTCCTTTTGGTAAAGCGCAAAGGAATCGTTTGCCTGAGCGAATCCAATAACGTCAACTGGTTTTCTAGAAAGATTTCTGGCATTGCCTCTCTCAACTAAAACTACTGCTGATGCACCATCCGTTATCAGTGAGCAATCATATAGATGAAGAGGATCGGATACAACTCTATTGTCATTTAATACCTGCTCCATTGTTACCTTTTTCTGCATTTGTGCATCTGGATTAAGTAAGGCATTCTTATGATTTTTCACAGTCACTGCGGCGAGGTGTTCTCTATTAGTACCGTATTGATGCATATGCCTTCTAGCCATCATAGCAAATGCACTTGGAAAGGTGTAGCCCACCTTTACTTCATGCTCCCAGTCTCCGGCTTTAGCAAGGAATTCTGTAACCTTTGGTGTAGGAACAGTATTCATCTTCTCGGCTCCAATAACTAACACCCTATTGGCCGTTCCTGAGCCAATCGCAATAATACCTTCCCTCAATGCCGAGCCGCCCGAAGCACAAGCGTTCTCGATGTGAGTGCACGGTATATCTCGTCTCAATCCTAAAGCCGCCCCGACATAAGGAGCCAAATGATTCTGGTTTATAAAATCGCTCCCTGCGTAATTACCGAGATAGAATGCTTCGACATCTTCCGGGGTTATGCCTGCATCCGACATAGCTTTCTTTCCCGCTTCCACAGCGAGGTCAAGAAAGCTTCGATCCTTTATTGCTCCATACCTAGTTTTTCCAATTCCTATAATAGAGGCTTTTTTCATTACCAATCGCAGATAGAAAACATTTATTTGATTAATTAATGGGTAGTAGACAATCCAATTGTGTAGGCATTTGCTTGTAGAGACAGCATATATGCTGTCTCTACCAGAAGATTAGCGAAATACCACTCTGGTTATCCTGTTTAGTGTTTAATACCCAATTAAATTTTAAAAAAGATAATCCTCTAAGCCGACAAGTGTGTATTAGCCTAGGAACCTACGCCTTTTCGAGAATCATCGCTATTCCCATGCCGCCGCCGATGCAGAGAGAAACAAGACCTTTTTTGGCTGCTTTTCTTCTCTTCATCTCATGCAGCAACTTTACGGCAAGAATAGCGCCAGATGCTCCAATTGGGTGTCCGAGGGCTATAGCGCCACCGTTTACATTTATCTTCTCATCCGGAATAGGCAGATCCCTAAGCACAGATAGAGACTGAACTGCAAACGCCTCGTTTAGCTCGAAAAGGTCGATATCGTCTAAAGAAAGTCCAGCCTTATGCAAAACCTTTTGAATAGCAGGTACCGGTCCTATGCCCATTACAGAAGGTTCTACTCCTGCAACCGCATAAGCTACTACTGAACCCATTGGTTTTAGTCCAAGCGCTTTTGCCTTATCCGGAGTTGTAACGATCATCGCCGCAGCGCCGTCATTAATCCCTGAGGCGTTTCCTGCCGTAACAGTTCCGCCTACTTTAAATACGGGGCGAAGCCCGGCAAGGCTCTCTAAGGTTGTATCTCCTCTTGGGTGCTCGTCTTTTTCGAATGGTAGAGGATCCCCTCTCCTCTGAGGTATCATTACCGGAACGATTTCATCCTTAAATTTGCCCGCCTCCTGAGCAGCTTTTGTCTTCATCTGGCTTTTATAGGCAAATTCATCCTGCTCCTTCTTAGTAATGTTATATACCTCTGCG
>JAKEHC010000103.1 GCA_022615255.1 Candidatus Dadabacteria bacterium
ACGCTCTTTATGGCATCGTGGTTATTATTTATGGTAATGTTTCCGGTGATTCCCTTAAAATCCTTGGTCTTCTCTATCTCATCCCTGATCTTCTCAGGGTTAGTTGAACCGGCTCTCTCGATAGCATCTAGCATCATAAGATAGGCATCTGCCCCAAGCGCGCCGAGCGCATCGGGAGTGGATTTATTTTTCTTCCTAAAGATGTCTACATATTGTTTGCCTAAAGGAGTTAGAACTGCCTTCTCATCAAAGTGTGTCGTATAATATAGACCGTCTACCGCATCTCCTCCTATCTCGGTAAGCTCAGGAGCCTCAGCTCCATCCCCTGCAATCATGTTGGCGTTAATCCCTAGCTCCCTTGCCTGCTTTGCAATAAGGGCAATCTCCGTGTAATAGCCGGTTATGGCAATGATATCAGGGTTTGTTCCTTTAATTGCTGTGAGCTGCGCAGTGAAGTCCTGGTCTCCTGAATTGTAATTCACCCGGCTGACAATCTGACCGCCGAGCTTCTTGTATGTCTTAACAAATGCGCTGGTAAGCCCTACTGAGTAATCCTGCCCTATATCCGTAAGAACAGCCGCTTTTCTAGCCTTTAAATCGTTGTATGCGAATTTCGCCATTACCTCTCCCTGGAGCGGGTCAATGAAGCAGGCGCGAAATACATACTTTCTATTCAACGTGACCATAGGGTTTGTGGAAGAAGGACTTATATGAGGTATACGGCTCTTTTCAACAATAGGAGCGATAGCGAGTGAATTAGAGCTCGCCACGTCACCGATTATTCCTATGACTTCATCCTTTTGAATCAGCCTCTGTGCGGCATTTGCCGATTCTATTTTATCGCTTTTGTTGTCTACAAGAATAAGCTCTACGTCTTTTCCAAAGACTTTGGGCTTAATATCCTTGCCAACCTGCATACCTGTCCATGTTTGGTGTCCGAATGCGGATGTTCCTCCTGTCATTGAAAGAATAACCCCGATTTTTATCGTATCATCCGCCCTGCCTAAGTGAGAGCCAAAAAGAATAAGAGCTAGAGCAATGCCTAAAATTATCCTCATTCAAGCTTACCTCCTTTATCCCATTTTATTATACCCGTTAGTATAGTAGCTCTATGATATTGCCATGCTATGACGCTTATTTCAATCACTAAAGAAATCTAATCCTAATCAAGGGAAAGGGGTCAGATACCGTCTGTAAATTCTTTCCTTTATGATGAGGAAAATGACCATACAATCTTATATTTCAAGGTTCCACAAAAACTTGCAAGAAATGGCGCTGTTACGTTATTGTAGAGACATGCCATGGCATGTCTCTACATTTAAAGAAAAATTGAAATTTTGTTTTATCAATGTAACTTGTTAAAGGTTAAGTCGCCTCAGACATATTTCTCATGAAATTTAATTACCAAAAGGAATTCCATTCCTGGAAGTGGGAAATTCCCACATACTATAATATAGGACGCGACTGCACAGACAAACATGCAAAAAGGGAATCACATAGAAATAAGGTCGCCTTATACTGGGAGCATGAAGAGGGTGAGTCCAAAAGATTTACATTCGGCGATCTTTCATTATTGACAAACCGAATAGGAAACGCACTGCTTTCCTTAGAGTTCCAAAAGGGCGACCGTCTTCTCATCCGCCTGCCTAACATCCCTGAGTTTCCACTCGCTTTTTTAGGGGCGATTAAAATCGGCGCTGTCCCAATCCCAAGCAGCACTATGCTTACAGCCGAGGAGATTGGCTATCTCCTAGATGATAGCACAGTAAAGGGAGTTATCACCACGCCAGAATTGTATGAAGCGGTTGAGGGCAACCGAGGGCATCACAAGAAATTCAAGCACGTGCTTATAGTTGGGCAACCCACACCTTCTCAATGTGTAAATTTCACCGAATTAATAAATAAATCCTCTGAGAATCTAAACGTACCGGAAACCAAGGCTGATGACATCGCTTATATATGCTATACCTCAGGCACAACTGGGTTCCCAAAGGGTGTGGTTCACGCACAGCGTGTGTTAATCGGGCATGACCCGGCTGCAAGATATTGGCAGGCGTTAAAACCTGATGATACCGTGATGCACGCCGGAAAATTAAACTGGACCTACACACTGGGCACAGGATGTCTTGACCCATGGCGTCATGGATGCTCAACTGTCATATACGGAGGGGGGCACAACCCGAAAAAGTTTTTCGAGCTGATTGCCAAATATAGGGTAAACGTATTTATGGCAGTCCCTACCGTTTATAGACAGATGCTTCGCGCATCGGATGAAGTTCAGCTTGATCTCTCTAGTCTTCGTCACGCGCTGAGCGCAGGCGAGCATCTGAGTGAGCAATTATTTCTTTCATGCAAGAATAAACTGGGAGTAGAGCTTTATGACGGTCTAGGAATGAGCGAGTTCAGCTACTATTTATCAAATATGCCCGGAATGCCAATAAAACCAGGTTCACCCGGTAAGCCGCAACCGGGACACCGATCTACCCTAATCGATGAAGAGGGAAAAGAGTTAAAGACAGGAGAAACAGGGGTTCTTGCCACCAATAAAGATGACCCCGGTATCATGCTCCGATACTGGCAGAATCCCGAAGAGACGCAAAATATGCTCCGCGGGAACTGGTTTGTAAGCGGCGATTTCTTCTACAAAGACGAAGATGGATATTTCTGGATTGTAGGTAGAGAAGACGATATAATCACAACATTTGGGTATCGCGTCTCGCCGTTTGAGGTAGAAAGGGTTTTAGGGGAGCACCCTTCAGTTCATGAATGCGCGGTAACAGGTATTGACACCGGAGAAGATAAAACAATCACAACAGCCTTTGTTGTGCTTAAGGATTCAAAGCACGAGCCAGAAATAATAAAACTTGAGCTTTTAGACTATGCTAACCGCCGCCTTGCAAAGTATAAATGCCCTAGAGAGATAGTCTTTCTCGAATCACTACCCAAAACCCCGAATGGAAAGATTAAACGAAAGGTGTTGAGAGAGAACCACGCCGGGCGGGGTTAGAAAACCCCATCTATACGTGTGTTATATTGTAATATGGATAGGCGGGACTTTCCCTTCGGCTGACCCTTCGCCTTGCTCAGGGCTTCGGCTCAGGGCAGGGCAGTCCCGCATTGCCCTGAAATTTTACAAACTTCCTTAACCCGCCAGCGCCTTAACCACGATTTGCATCACTTCCACGTTACTTTGCTTACCGACAGGGTTTGGCAGAATGATTGGTAGCTGGACGCCTGCTTCTCTGAAGGCTTCGAGCCTATTGCGGCATCTTTCAGCAGGACCGATCAAAGCTACCGAATCAACCAATTCATCTGTAAACACATCTGCTGGATTCGCACCTGATTTTATCTTTTCTACAATGTCTCCAAATCCTATATTCTTAATAAGACGTTGGTAATAAGGGAACCTCCCGTAGCGGGAGAGCCCAGGTTTCGCTGCCTTAAGTGCTCCCTCCAGGTCGTCTGAGATAAAGCTAGGTATGCCGTCTGTGATGTCTATATCTGACGGAGAGCGGCCTGCCTTTTGGGCGCCCCTTCTTACTGCGTTAACGAGCTTCTTAATATACTCAGGGGTTGCCATGTAGGGCATGATTCCGTCTGAAACCTCTCCCGCCAGCTCTGCCGCCTTTTCGGTCAGTACGGCGGTATATATTGGCAATGCCGGAAGCTGTCTCTTAATGGTGAGAAGCGGAGAGCTTCCGTCTGCAAATGATCTTATAGCCTTTACGTATTTTCTCATCTCCTCAACCGGGTCTCCCATATCAATTCCATAACGGCCAGTTACAACAGGTTTATGACTCACCCCTAGCCCAAGCACCATCCTTCCTTTAGACACCTCCTGAACTGTAAGGGCTTCGGAAGCGCACATCACCGGTTGACGCATGTAGATACTGGTAATCCAAGTGCCGACTTTTATCCTGGATGTCGCCTCGGCAAAGACCTGTGCGTTAGCGATAGCGCTATAGGGTGGAACCTCTGGCGAGAATATAGCCTCAAACCCTCCGGCTTCAGTCTCACGGGCAAGGGCGCGGAGATCTTCAACACTACACCCCCATACCGGCGAAGCGGTCGCTATCCTTTTCATCTTGTTTCTCCTTAATTATTTTTTAGCCACGAATGAACACGAATTTACGCGAATAATTCATACACGATACACGATTCATGATATACATTTATCATGCATTCTGTATCCTGTATCTTGTATCCTGCTAGTATTGATTAATCACATCCCTAAAGTAATCGGGACGAAGAACTGATTCATCGCGGTTTCTCAATACCTTCCGAATCTCTTCCAAAACCATTTCTTTGTCATCTGGGAATTTTGCCTTAATTGGAAGATAGTTAGAAATGTGATTAGCAAAAAAATATCCATCGGTAAGATTAGTATTCTCAACGATAATCTCAAGCTCTTTTATCATCTGAAACTTATCAGGGAGTTGAAATTTTCCTTCCAGCCACTCTTCATAGATAGGCGCGCCAGGACGAATCTGAAGCGAGAGCGCCCCTACATATTCTGGGTCAGTATCGGTAAGCAATTTCCCAGTTGCGTGAGCATGCTCAATGCTTCTGTCCACTCCTCCGACTCCTAGCAGCACCATAGCCGAGTTTTTAATTCCAGCTTCTTTAAGCATCTTGCACGCCTTTACCGTTTGCTCATAATTGGCGCCTTTTTTGATTTTATCAAGGACGATTTCATCCCCGCTTTCAAAACCAATATAGACCATCTGAAGCCCTAGCTGCCTAAGGACCTTTAGGTTATCAACCCCTTTTCTCAGTATATCTCCGATATTCGCATACATATTTATCCGCTCGATATGTGAGCATTTATTATTTAGATACTCCATTATCTCTACAAGCCTCTTTTGAGGAATCACAAGGGCGTTTCCATCAGCAATAAAGACTCGGCTGACGTCATACTGCTCAGACGCCTCGTCAATAATAGCCTTAATCTCCTCCATCGGACGGATTCTGAACGTCTGAGTTTCCTTACGATACATCGCACAGTATGTGCATTCGTTGTGTGAACAACCGATAGTTGCTTGAAGTATGAAGCTTTTCCCTTCACTCGGCGGTCTAAAAAACGGCATAGAGTACTCAATCATGCTTTTAACCTTAACGTAAAATATGTGTTAAAGCAAGTAAACTGGGAGAACATCGCTTTACAAAACTGAATCATTTGTTATAATCAAACCACTATGGAAAAGCATGATAAAGAAGGCGCGATTTACATACTGGCTATTATAGGGTTCATCGCTTCCATTCTAATCCTTGTGTCCCTCACACATGTTATATATTAATTGTTGAGTCCCTCATCCGTTAACTCTATATTCAAAGACGCTAGCGATATTAAGTAGTATCGGTGGAACGGTTTATCACTTTACTAAGCAGTAAAAATAAGAAGCCTGTTCTATTCCGATACCCATCTCATTATGTGTTTTACAATATCTTCTGGATTCAAATTAGCCCCGGTATTATCCTTGAATATAAGAGCACCCTCAGACCTGATACATGTAATCTTGATAAGCTGTATTGCTTTTGAAAGGATCAGACCCGAAACTCCCATACCTTGTTTTTTCTGACCCAAAACTAGAATTTGATTAGGGGCTTCGTCAAGGAAAAAAACAAATCTTTCTAGCCCTATGATGCAAAAACCCATCCTCCTTCCAGGGAGGCTAAGAAATAATGTCAACAGCTCAGAAGGAAATTCATAAATGAAAAGTATATTTTCTCCTGAGAACTCATTGTATGCCTTCACGCCTTGTCCCGCCAGACTGAAAAACCCCTTCATAGCATCTTTAATCTCACGGATATTTTCCGGATCGGCTATCTTCGTTCTTCTTTCTCCATTATCGCTTCGTCTTTTTCTTGCCTCCTCTGCTATCCTTCTTATCTCTTCCTGAAATTCCGTCATGGCGTTCCTCCTTATAGAGCATCTCCTCATCATTAATCTATAAATAAAATGTCCTTGGTTAGTCAGTAGGGGCGACCGGCCGGTCGCCCCTACATCCTATCTTCTCATCATTAATCTGAGAATCAAATTGCCCTCGGCTAGTGCACGAGTCATGCTGGCGACTATGATACACTAATACGCATTATTAAATGGTATTATTACTATACAATGACATTAAACATCGCCGATGGAACGAGTTTTATAGGAGAGCTGACTACAATAGGAATAGCAACTGGGAGGGAGCGAACGGTGAAGGTGCGACTCGTTTTTTACAATGGAAAATTTTATGCATCCAGAAGAACAGAAGACGGAGATTGGTTTAAAAACATAACTAATAATCCGTTGGTTATCGTTGAGGTTGACGGCGAGAAAATAAAAGGACGTGCTGAAATTATTAAGGACAATCGAGTATCAGAAAAAATCTCAAGTTTAAAATACCCTGATAAACGTAAAGAAGAGAATAGAATAGTGATAGAGATAACACCAAAACGATGATATATTCTTATATCCTATCTTAGTAATCACTTCTTTTTTTCTGCAAACCAGAGACCCCTTGAAATAGGCTTTCCGCAGAATGGGCAGAAATTCACACCGATATAATTAAAAACACCGGACTCGTCTCCGGAACGGATGAAATACTCCGTCTCTATATCATTTATAACACGCCCATCCCTTACCTTGTATTTTTCAGTTTTTATCATCATGCCATAATCCATTGCTCTTTGCATCTCGTCACAGCATATCATTGAACTCCTCCTGCGCTTTATTAGCACCTAATTGATGCTTATTCAGCCGTTACCTAATGTGCTTAAGCTTGATATAAGATAACATTGTTTTTTGAAATGAGATTGTGGAACAGAAAAAACCTCGCCTACCGCTATCCGTATTTTAAATCCCCTCTGGTTCTCTTTTTAAATTAAGGAGAGAATAAAATCCTACCTAAATTTATAAATAGGTATGCTACAGCCAGCCTATACATTAGTAATTGAGAATCCATATAACGTAGAGACGCCATTAATGGCGTCTTTACAGATAGGGTAGCTTAATCAAGCTATAAGTTTCAAATCTTGAGCTTAATGAAAAAGGTAGTTATAATTGATTTTAATGTACCCAAAAAAGAGCGGAGAGCTGGTAAGGGTTATCCATCGTGTAAACCAGAAGATAGTGGTTACAGAGTGTGAATCGGTCAGAGGGAGCAACATCGCCGGGTACATCGACCTCCTTCGAGTAAGAAAAAGCGGTATAGAGGGTCTTTTTAAAAAGGACGAAAGCTCAAGGAAAATAGAATCTCTCTGCCTCCCTACACTAAGCGTGATAGCCATATGTTATGTTGAGAAGAGGGACAGAAAGAACTTTGTTTCCATAAGGGGCGCAGAGAGGGATTAAATTAGGGATTGGGTAGTATTGGGTTTCGCTAATAATCAAGCCTAAAATATAGCCAATGACAATTGAATTGATTCAAAGTTTAACTCTTAACTTACCTTTCTAAAAAACAGGGAGGCATAAATATAGAGAAGATTTACGGCAAAATCTCCGGTCTTAAGCCCAGCGAGCTACACAACCTCTCAAGACTATATAAAAGAAGAGTTCCAAGCAGAGAAATCATAACGCTAGAGCTTGGAAGAACCCTCTCACAAATATCATACGAGCTTAAAAAAGAAGTAACCCTCATAATAAATAGAAAAGGAAGGATAGAAGTAGTATTCGTAGGCGACTCCTACGAGGTGCCTTTTAATGAGCTTATCGAGAGATCGAGGGAATCGAGATACAGGCTAAGAGGTTTTCGCCTTATCCATACTCACATCAAAAACCCCAATCTTACCCATCCAGACCTTGTAACGCTCCTTAATGAACGGCTTGATTTAATAGGAGTGCTTGAGTTAAAAGACGGCGGAATACCGGGCAGGTTTCAAATAGCCCACATAGTTCCATCAAATCCAGAGGGTGAGATGTGGAAAACAATCAATTACGCCGACTTGGGAAGGGTGGATATAAACCTAGAGGAATTTATCAAAGAGATCGAGCACGAATTTGAGAGTTCCTACATAGATCACGGGGGGACTAGGGAGAAAGAGGGCGTCTTTCTAATCGGTTTCTCCACAAGATCAAGGGCCGAAGCCCAGGAGTCGCTCGAAGAATTAACCGAGCTTGCCCGCTCAGCGGATAAGGTGGTGCTGGATAAAACGATTCAGACTAGAAAGCAGAGCGATCCTAATTCCCTAATTGGAAAGGGGAAGCTTGAGGAGATAATTCTTAAAGCCAGGCAGGTTGGAGCTGATACGCTTATCTTCGATGTTGAACTCACACCTGCTCAGGTGAGGACGATCTCAGAGGAAACTAACCTTAATGTAACGGATAGGACTCAATTAATAATGGACATATTCGCTGAGCGCGCTAAAACAAGCGAGGGAAAGATTCAGGTTCAGCTTGCTCAGCTCCGATATATGCTTCCACGCCTTACGGGAAGAGGCATTGAATTATCTAAGCTAGGTGGCGGCATCGGAACAAGGGGACCGGGCGAGCAAAAGCTCGAAGAGCAAAGAAGAAGACTGAGGGATAGAATAGGAAAGCTTGAAAAGCAGATCGGAGAACTCAGTAGAAGGCGCGAGCACACAAGAAAACAGAGGAGAGAACAGGGAATGCCAACAGCCACCCTTGTCGGCTACACGAACGTCGGGAAGTCGACCCTATTTAACGCTCTGACAAGCAGTGGGGTAATTGTTGAGAATAAGCTCTTCTCCACACTAAATCCGACTACTAGAAGGATTACCCTACCTAGCGGGAGAGAGATGCTACTTACAGATACCGTAGGATTTATAAGGAATCTGCCTAAGGAGCTTGTAAAAGCCTTCCGTGCAACGCTTGAGGAGTTAGGCGGCTCATCCATTCTTATCCACGTTGCAGATGCATCCGACCCGCTTGTAGAAGAAAAGATAGATTCGGTGGAAAGGATACTGGAGACCTCCGGTTATGATTCAATACCCAGGCTTCTTGTTTTCAACAAGATGGATTCCGCCTCTAAAGAGGCAGTTGATAGACTCCGAAGGCAATTTAACGCCCCTATTATCTCCGCACTTAATAAAGACACCTTAATAAG
Source organism: Candidatus Dadabacteria bacterium (assembly GCA_022615255.1). Lineage (GTDB taxonomy): Bacteria > Desulfobacterota_D > UBA1144 > Nemesobacterales > CSP1-2 > CSP1-2. The sequence goes on from JAKEHC010000103.1 coordinate 9,048, forward strand.
TTTTTTGGAAAGACTGGATTCTGAAATCGGAAGGCTGGCTTTTTATAAAGAGAAGCGTGAAAGCTCTTCGTTTTACCTCGAGGAAATAAAGGCTTAGTTATAAATTCTATTATTACTAAGCCCTTTTGAGAGATTAAGTTTAAATATCAACCTCCGCAACTCCGCTTTTCAGAACCTTAACGTCATCTTCACGTCTGGTAACCTCAAAGCCTAATATCGTTCTTTCACCCTCTTTTCCCATCTCCCATCCATCAACAATAAGAACGTCTCCCGGATAGACAGGGCTTGCGAACCTGCTCCCAAGCCTTTTTAACTTAGTAGGATCCCCATCGAGATAACACTCTATGATGGATCTCATCGTCAAGGACAAAATGCAAAGCCCGTGCACTATTATTCCCTTAAGCCCTGCTGCCTTCGCAATCTTATCATCTGTATGGATAGGATTTCTATCTCCTGAAGCCTCGGCGTATCTATATGTTATATCCGTGGGAACCCTTATAATCTTTCTAAATAGAAGCTGGCTTGAGCTGTCTAACTTAGCCTTCTCCTTTTTCCCTTCGGTCTTAGGGTTCTGCCCACTTCCAATCCCTCGTATGAAAAGACCCCATTCTGATTCCACTACAACCTCGCCATTTTGGTTCTTAGAAACAACGCTTATCAAAAGAAGCTCACCACTCCCTTTATCTTCAATGTTTTTAACTTTTGCCTTAGATGTGATCGTATCCCCGGCTCTAATAGGCTTATAGAAACGCATATCCTGCTCCCCATGAACAAGCATGAGTAGATTCCTGCCTAACTGCTCCGGACCGCCATGAAGACCCACCTCAGTCCATAGCTTCTCTGCCAAGAACAATTCATGTACAACTGCGAAACTCGGAGGAGCCATTCCATAATCGGGGATTCCGGAAGGCACTCCATTGCCGTTGTAATTGTAGTATGTAACATTACGCGAACCTATTGCCGAGGCATACTTATAGATCGACTCCGGCGTAACCTCATAAACAACTGGAAATGATTCATGACCTATATAATCTCTATTAAGTCCCATGGCTTTTCTCCTCTCCTCCTACTAATTTTAACGAGTTGTCTAAAACCTTTCCACTAATCCTCTGAAATCATGCTTTTCAAATCTTGGAATATTTGATGTTGCAGTCGCTTACAAACAGGCTTGGACAGTATAAGATAGGGTTCAGTTATTAAGTCAAGGGAAATACAAAGATCATCTGAATTCATATTGAAGATCTCCAGCTTTATGGGGGATAGTCAACAATTGCCTTGTCTTCAGTTAGTTTGAATGTCATTTTTTTCACACCATTTTAACATTCAATTAACATTAACTTAATACAAACAGATATATTTGTCAAGGATATTTTATTCGCACTTGCAAAATAATCGCCAACACCCCACTCTATCAAGCTTATTAGACGGCTGAAATGATAAAATGGATGTAACCCCTGTCTGCCATTTACAGAATTTTTCATACGTGATATATTTTTAATATGAATCCTAAAAAACTCAACTACTTTAAAGGGATTCTGCTTGAAAAGATAAGTCTCCTTCTTGATACGGCAGGAAAAACGGTGAGCGAATTAAGCCAAGAGGAAGACTCCTTTGCCGATCCGGTAGACCGTGCGATGTCCGAGTCTAATATATCAATTGAACTCAGAAAAAGGGACAGGGAAAGAAAGCTCCTTCAGAAGATTCAAAAGGCGATTCAGAAGGTGGAAGACGGCACATATGGGATATGCGAGGAGTGTGGAGATGAAATCTCCGAAGAGAGGCTTAAGGTAAGACCGGAGGCAACACTGTGCATTAAATGTAAAGAAGAGCAGGAAAAAATCGAGAAACAACACGGGCTATAATTTATTTACTGATTAACCCCTCCAAACACAAAACCCGTGAGAAAATCAGCCTGAGATTCTTTGACGATTTTCCACTTCCCGTTAATCTTTTGAAATCCTATGTTCTCACTTATCTGAAATTTACTTTTGTCATCCTCTATACTCACATCGACCCTGGTTTTCTGCGTCGCTGTAGCCTTGTCGCCGCTACTCTGTATGTTTCTGTCAAAATAGGAAAGCTTAATCTGATCGAAAAGGGTAACGTTAGAAAGGAAATTCCTCTTTATGTCTTCAATGCCAATAACCTTGCCATCTGTTTCCTGCTTATAGCTCGGTGAAATGCAAGACATATAAAGCTCGAGGTTCTTTGTCTCAAATGCGTTTTTTCTATCTGATAATAGCTCTTCAATTTCTCTCCTGTCTGAATCTCCGCAAGAGGCGATAAAGGATATAATAAAAATTGATAGGAACATGAATAGAAGTTTTTTTCTCATCCTTCCTTAGACCCTTCTTTAGGCTCTTCTTTTTCTTTCTTTTCAATCTTTGCTAGGAGCTCCTCAGCCTTATCATGGTATTTTGCCGTTGGAAATTCCTGTATTACACGGTTAAGAACATCCTTTGCAGATTGAGTTTCACCCATTTGGTAATATGACTTGCCGAGTAGATAAAGCGCTTCCTCATATTCTTTCGTGTCCTGGTATTGTTCTACAACCACTATATACCGTCCTGCAGATGCTTTATAGTTTTTTTTCTTTGCATAAAAGTTTCCTATATATATCTCACGCTTGGCAAGATTATCACGGCATTTCACTATCATGCCTTTAGCGTCACCTACAAGTGGGGAAGCAGGATACTTTTCAAGAAAGATATTAAACCACTTCTGAGCCTCTCTCGTGTCCGTAGGGTCTCTATCATAGGTTTTCATACGTTTAAAATGCGAAAGAGCTAAACGAAAGGTGGCATAAGGCGTTTCTTGATGACTTGGGTGACGTTTTATAAACTCTTCGTATTCAACTACTGCCTGCTCATACTCTCCTTTTTTGAAATAAGCATCGCCTGTTCTTAATTCTGCAAGCGTAGCATAAGGACTATATGTATATCTAAGCTGGAT
>JAKEHC010000104.1 GCA_022615255.1 Candidatus Dadabacteria bacterium
ATTGCAACTTCATAATTATCTTTAATTCTCAGGTTTTCCAATAAATCGAGCAAGGAATTATCCCCCCACTTATTTACAAGAAAACCTACAATCGTTCCAACCTGCGCAAATGCAAGCTGCGCTTCATAAGCGCTACTCAGCTTTCCGAACGATGGATGCATTTTCTCTATAGGCACGAGTTTATTTTCCTTTAGTGCTTTTGCTATTAGGGTTTCATAGAATGGATTAATAAATGCTCTATTCTTTTCTTTCCATCTCTTCTCTTGAAATTTAGCAATACCCTCGTGAAGCCATACGGGAGCTTTGTTCTCACTTTTGCGAAAAACTAGATAGTGGGTGTATTCATGTGCTAGAGAATCAAGCCAAGAATAACCCTGAGGCAAAAGCCTTGGCGAAATGATCATTATTCGATTGAACTTGCAAACACCGACTACCCCGGTGGTTGCAATTTCCTTTTCAGATAAAGTGGATGAAGTAGCAAAGCTTTCAGGATCTGGATATATCTCTACGACTACTGGCTCACTTGGGTAAATTCCCAGATCCTTCCCAATCTCATAGTAGGCTTTTTCAAGTGCCTTCTCAGCGTATATAGCTAGTATTGAGTCCTTTGGATGTATGTATCTTATTATGAAATGAGCCGTTTTAACCTCTTTGAACCTCTTCCCCGCATCGGCTACCCTTGAGATGTAATCTAAAAAATCACTGATTTCTTTCTCATTAAAAAGAAGCGTGTTTGCTTCTTTTCCGTATTTAACTGATTCGATGTAATTACCTTTATAAAACTCAACCTTTGATTTTAGGGACGAAGCGAAGCCCCTATCGTAGCTGCTTTTGGCAAGCTCTAAAGCCATATCGGCTATATCAGAGGCTTTACTTACCTGCCATTTATCTAGATGCGTTTCGCCGCTTCTAATTAACGGTAAAGAAGAGTTATCTGCTATTACAGTATTATCGAGCCAAGCAAATATAAGAAGAAATATCAAGAAGGCAACCATTCTCATTTTATTATCCTCTCATAATAATTCTTGTTAAGCTCGCTGAAGCCCTCTGGTGATCCTTCCTTCATGGATTTTAAAAGATTTTCTTTAAACTCCCTTCCCTCTTTAAACTCCTCGGCTGAGGGAATATCTACGTAGCTCGTGTCAACCCCATTAATTCCCTCCTGAGATTCCCTCTGACCTATTAAGAAAGGAACCGGAATTCCCATTCCCCTTGCACTTAGTTGGTACTTTTCGAGGAGCCCGTTTGCTTCTTCTCTCGCCTGTTTAAGAGCTTTTATCGCCTCTTCTTGGTTCGATATCGCTTTTGATATTTCTTTGCCTTTTAGATTATTTGAAACACTCTGCATGAGCGATTTTGACTCATCAAGTTTTTTGCCTATTTTAGGGGAGGATTGAAAATCATCTTTGGATAAATCACTAATTTTGGATATCAGTCGAGCAGTATCCTTCTTGATCTCGTCCTGTTTTTGTGCAAGATCGTGCATTTTCTCTTTTTCTTCGCCTGTTTTAAAAAGACCCTCAAGATCTTCTCTAATCTCCTGAGCGAGCTCCGCTGAGTTTTCAACCTCGCGTGAGGCGTTTGAAATCCTACCGAATCTTAAATCGCTGAGGTTCCTTAGTCCGAATACTCCATCTTCAACCTCTTTTGCTTGACTAAGAGCTTTGTTAAACTCATGTGATTCCAGCCGGTGCTTTAGCTCATCTGCTTCATAAAGTATTCGTTCGACTAGAAGGGAACCTTCAATAAGATTGCTGTTTTCTGAGGCGGAGAATGTCTTGGCACTTATTTCCGCAAGCAGGTTTTTAAGTGCTTCTATCTTCTTTTTTTCTCTTTCTACGAACTTATTCAAGGCCCCTACGCTAGACGGGTTCTTTAGAAGTGAGCCTTTTAGTTTTTCTGTTTTTTCCTTTAGTGATTTTTCACCCTCCTCTAAACCCTTTATATTTGAGATAATATCATTCAGCTCTTTAATCTCTTCGGAAAATGAGGAAGAGCTGAAGGATTGATGCCCCCTTTCAAGTGAAGCGGTCATCTGCTGAAGGTCATTTCCAAGACTCGAGAGCAAACTAAGTGCCTTATCCATCTGACCCTGCTCAATAAGGCTCATAATTTCAGTTAGTTTTCGTTCCAGATCAAAGGAACTAAAGGCATCAGGATTCAGATAACCTATGGGTGTATCCATAGCTATTGAACCAAGCTTTTGAGCCAATTGAGAGATTAGTCCACGCAGTTCTTCTATCTTTTTTTCTATCTCCTTTCTAGTTTTTTCATCCTTATTCTTTTTAAGATTCTTTATGAGCTCTGAAAGCTCATTGTATTTATTAAGCGTTTCTCTTCCATAAAGAAGAGACTCCTTTAATCTCTCTCCCTTGAGTAAAGAGTCAATAAAAAGGATATCATCCTCAAACTCGTTGATCTCTTCTGATATTAGACCATCCAGCCTCGGAAGGTAATTTGCCGACAACGAAGAGAGCAGATCACGTCGTTTGTCGAGCAAACCCTCGATCCTGGTTTTCATGTTTGAAAGTCCCAAGAAATATGTATAGTCTGAGAAACTGTCGTCTTTGATCTTTTCTAATATTCTATCTAAGTTGCTTATAACCCTTTCAATCTCGTTTGATATCCCATCTTGTATTACTTTCGTATTATTTATATTTTTATTATTAGAAGGGTTGTTCTCAATCTCGTCAGCAAGGGTATCTAAGAATTGATCAAGGAGATTCTCCACCGATGCCAGCATATCATTGTGCTTTTTCCGTGGGTTATTTAGCTTTACTTTTATCACGTTTGAAACCCCAAACTTTGGTCCGGATACGGTATCATTATCGTAGGCATAAATCGCCGCTTCTATGATCTCGCCAGGCTCCGATTCAAGCCCACTAAAGTCCCATGTGAATTTATCCTCTATTGAGTTTGATTTGTCTTCAATCTCCTCAATAGGCTTTCTAAACTCGCCCTTCTTTGTTTTAACGCTTAATATTAGCTTCGTAAGTCCGAAATCATCCTGAGCTTTATAGAAAATATCCAGATTTTCTTTATCTCCAATCTCTTTTATCTTCTCACTCGTGGACTCGATATAGACTCTCGGATTTTTATCCTCTTCTGAGACGATGTTAAAGTTCCTCGATCTTAGCTTTCCTCCTTTATCTTGGATGATAAAGCTTCCATGTGATAGGATTGTAAATTCAGCTTCGATTTTTTTTGAGTCTATAATAAGGGGAATAGTGATACCCTTTTCAAGCAAGAGTTCTCCCCTATCTATTTTTTTAATAGCATTAGCTTTAAAAATCACATGGGTTCCTTTAACGGCTTTTATATCACCAGTACTTCCCTTTACTACGCGGGAAGGAAGCATGGTGTAAGAGGGGTATTTGTACTCTATTTCTATATCTGCTAATTCTAGTAGATCAGGCACTGACCTGGGAAGAAAATGAATGCTGAATAAGAAACTCACAAAACCTTTTGGCGCTAATACCAACATGCCTGCGGATAAAGCTAGTGTAACAGCAAGAGGAAACAAATAAGCTTTTATCCTACCTTTAGGTACAGCAGGAGAAAAGTCGAGCGACCTTAGTTTTTGAGAGACCTTATCTACATGTGCCTCTATTAGTCTTGTTGAAACACCGAGTTCGTTTTTAGTTTTATTTAAGTCAGAGGTAAGAAGAACGGCGTTTAGCGTATCCTCTCCAAGACCGGAGGATATTTTTTCAAGTTCTAATGAGAGCTTTTCTTTTCTCTCTTTTTTTAATATTGTGGAGAGCACGAATTTGAAAAACCCGAGGCATAGAATCAATATGACGACAATTTTAAGTATAGAGAAATAGGTATTGTTTATGTAGATATGCGCGAATAAGGATGAAAGCCCTAGTGAAGCAAATAAGATTAAGACAAATTCCGCTATCCCTTTAGCAATCCAAATCCTTTTTCGGTCCTTCTCTAGGGTACTTAGAGACCTTTCAAGAATCTCCTCTGAACTATTTTGCATCAAATAAAATAGTACCGTAGAGTTCAAGAAAAAGAAAACTCTTTATTAAAAAGAGGTGGAGTAATTAATGTTACGTCTTAAAGAGATATGGCGGGCAATAAATTACTTTCTGTAATTGGTCTCCATTTTAGTTAAGTCTGCATTTCTCGAAGTTTCCACCGCCTGATCATATGCCAGCCCGCGGCTCACCGCCACCCTCATCGCCATGCCGGTGAAACAGTTCGGCACCGAGGTGAGGGCCGGG
>JAKEHC010000105.1 GCA_022615255.1 Candidatus Dadabacteria bacterium
AAAATCCAAACCTAGGTAATTCATAGTGCACCTCCTTTAGTGTTATTATATAAATCATATCCTCATATTGAGGTGCACTGTTTTTTCATAATACCTATCGTTACTATATGATACGAACAAAGATAGATATTCTGTCAGCCCTCGAATCTCTTAAAAGCCAAGCTTGCGTTCGTTCCGCCGAAGCCGAATGAATTGCTTAGAGCAGTTTTTATCTTTATCCCTCTTGCCTCATTCGGAACATAATCCAGATCGCATTCAGGGTCAGGATTCTCGAGGTTTATAGTTGGTGGAATAACCCCATTGTATAGGGCTAAAACTGTAAATCCAGCCTCGATGCCTCCAGCCGCGCCAAGAAGATGCCCCGTCATGGATTTCGTTGAGCTTAGGGGGACCTTATAGGCATGGCTATTAAAAACCCCCTTCACAGCACGGGTCTCGTTGACATCGTTTTGAGGAGTGGATGTCCCATGGGCATTTATATAACCAACGTCCTCCGGGCTTAGCCCAGCATCCCGTAGCGCCCTCCACATGCATCTAACAGGCCCATCCAGCGAGGGAGAAGTAATGTGATATGCGTCACTGCTCATGCCGTATCCTGTTATCTCAGCATAAATCCTTGCACGACGCTTCTTTGCGAACTCGAGTTCCTCTAATATTAAAACCCCTGCGCCCTCTCCCATTACAAACCCATCACGGTCTATATCAAAGGGGCGCGAGGCACGATGAGGCTCCTCATTCCTTGTAGAGAGCGCCCTCATCGCATTGAATCCAGCGATTGCTACCGGAAGTATGGGGGCTTCTGTTCCTCCTGCAATCATTACATCCGCATCACCCCTCTCAATTATCTTTGCCGAATCCCCTATAGCATGGGCGCTCGCCGCACATGCAGTAGTAGTGCAGCTATTAGGCCCCTTTGCGTGAAAAAATATAGATACGCAGCCGGACGCCATGTTTGCTATCATCGAAGGAATGAAGAATGGCGATACTCGAGCAGGTCCTCTTTCATGCATCTCTATCACGTTCCTCTGAAATGAATCCAGCCCCCCGATTCCAGAGCTGATAATAGTCCCGACGTTTGGAGATATATCCTCAGTAATTTCAAGACCCGCGTCATTCAAAGCAAGTTTTGTAGCGCCAACGGCGTATTGGATAAACGGGTCACTTCTCCTTATCTCTTTAGCATCCATAAAATCAATCGGGTCAAAATCAAGGACCTCGCCGGCAATCTGTGTCTTGAGTACGGAGGGATCGAACTTTTCAATGCGTCTTATCCCAGGAAGTCCTTCACAGATACCCTTCCAGCTTTTTTCATTTCCAGTGCCAAGCGGTGTTATAAGCCCAACACCGGTTACCACTACCCTTCTTTTCATTACTTTCGACGCTCCAATACATAGTTAATAGCATCCTGAACCGTTGTAATGCGCTGTGCATCCTCATCCGAGATTTCAACCCCGAATTCGTCTTCCATAGCCATAACCAGCTCTACCAGATCGAGTGAATCAGCGCCTAAATCCTCAATGAACGCCGCATCAAGTGAGATTTCATCCTCGGTTTTTCCAAGCTGACTCGCCACCATCTTCTTTACCTTGCTAACTAAATCCTGCTCATGTTGAATTGCCATAATTGGTTCCTCCCAAATTTTGTTTTCAAGTATAAAGCCCGCCGTTTACCCTTATAACCTCCCCCGTGATATAGGACGCGCCATCGGATGCGAGAAATGCGACAAGGGTTGCAACATCCTCTGGGGTGCCAAACCTTCCAAGCGGAATGCCTTCAATGTATTTATTCTTCATGTTCTCGGGCAGATTGCGTGTCATATCTGTCTCGATAAACCCTGGGCTCACGGCATTTACCGTAATTCCTCTGGAGCCAAGCTCCTTTGCAACTGATTTAGTCAATCCTATTATACCTGCTTTTGCCGCTGAATAATTAACTTGCCCCATATTTCCCATTTCCCCAATAATTGAGCTTATATTTATGATCCTTCCATATCTTTGCTTCATCATTATCCTCGCCGCAGCCTTTGTACAATTAAATACCCCTTTTAAGTCAATTGAGAGGACTGCATCCCAATCCTCCTCCTTCATTCGTACAAGAAGACCGTCTCTTGTAATGCCGGCGTTATTCACAAGTATATGGAGTCTACCGAATTGTTCCCCTATCCTTTCAACTTCATTCTGAACCAGTGAAGTATCAGCCACATCAAAATGGCGAATCTCGCCCTTTCCTTGAGAAGCTTCTATAGAAGCTAATACCTCTCTTGCTCCGGCTTCATTTTGAGCATAGTTAACTATAACAAACGCACCTCGCGATGCGAGTTCAATTGCTATTGCCCTACCAATTCCTCTTGATGCGCCTGTTACGAGTGCTACTCTCTCTCTAAATTCCGCCATTTTCCTTAAGCCCACCAGCAAGACTGGTGGACTACCCGATTTTTGTTTTATATCCCAGTACTGGGTAGGTAACGAGTCCCTTCGTCTTCGCTCAGGGCAGGCTTGCTCGTGACCACTTTACATCAAACATCCCTTACTTCATTATCTAAATGCTTTTCCATCTTTCCTTGAGTGGACTAAGTTGTTCAACTTTCTCGAAATTAAGGACCGACGCACTAGAAACAGTCCTTTTAATTAATCCAGAAAGAACATTTCCAGGTCCAATCTCAACATACTCTCTAACGCCGGCTTCATATAACGTATTAACTGATTCATCCCACCTAACAGGGTTTGCAACCTGGTCTATAAGTAATTTTCTAACTTTAGATGAATCCATATTTGGTTTTGCATCAAAATTCGATACAACAGGGATTTGAAGGTCGAAGATTTCAACTCCGTTCAAAATACCTTCCAATCTCTTAGCAACGGAGCTCATTAAGGCGCAGTGAAACGGAGCGCTTACCTCAAGAAGCACCACCCTTTTTGCTCCATTAGACCTTGCTAAAGCACATGCTCTCTCTACCGCTTCTTTGTTACCTGAAATCACAACCTGACCTGGGGCGTTAAAATTAGCAGGGCTAGCTGTTTGACCGTCCTGAGAAGCCACTTTACACGCTTCCGTTATCTTCTCTTTTGAAAGCCCGAGAATGGCAGCCATCGCCCCTACACCGTCAGGAACGGCTTCCTGCATAAACTCGCCACGCTTTCTAACGACGAAAACTGCATCTTTAAAATCAAGCCCGCCGCTAACAACAAGGGCCGAGTATTCCCCGAGGCTGTGACCCGCAAGAAAATCCGCTTTGATGCCTGTTTCCTCATCAAGTACCCGCCAAGCGGCGACACTCAAGGTAAGAATAGCCGGCTGTGTGTTTGCAGTGAGTCTTAAATCCTCTGAGTCCTCATCAAAACACAGCTTTGCCATATCGAACCCAATTGCTTCACTTGATTCTTCAAAGGTTCTTTTCGCAGTAGGAAATTCCCTGTAAAAATCCTGCCCCATACCTATATATTGCGATCCTTGCCCTGGAAATACAAATGCCTTCATATGACATTGATCTCAGTTTGTTAAATCTCTGCTTAGCCTAATATCAGCCGTTAGTTCCTTTTCGATTCTAGTTACCAAGTCGCGCTTTACAAATTCCTCCGCCATGAGGATCGCGTTTTTTACTGCCTTCGCTTTTGATCTTCCATGACCCACAATGCATATCCCCTTTACACCCAGAAGGGGTGCGCCTCCATACTCATTATAGTCGAATTTTTCCCTAATCAATTGATCAAATTCCTCAAGAGAAGGCAGATACCTGGCTATTTCCGAATTGTCAAAGGCTTTTTTCAGTATAAATTTCGGTAAAAGCTCAACGAAACCCTCAGCCATCTTGAGTATAATGTTTCCAATAAATCCGTCGCAAACTATTATATCTACGTCACCTAATAGTAGGTCCTTGCCCTCAACATATCCTATATAGTTGATCGAGCACCCCTTAAGCAGGTTGTGAGTGCGCTTTGTGACCTCGTTTCCTTTAATTTCCTCTTCGCCGTTGCTAAGCAGGCCCACTTTTGGAATATCGCGCTCTAGCACGATTCTTGCAAACGCCTCCCCCATTATTGCAAACTGAACCAAGTTAATTGGTTTCGAATCTATATTAGCTCCAATATCGATCAGAACCGAGGAACCCTTCAATGTAGGGATAACAGCGCAGAGCGCAGGTCTGTCTACACCCCTTATTTTACCGAAGGTAACCACTCCTATCGTCATTACCGCGCCCGAATGCCCCATGCTCACGAATGCATCTGCTTCCCCTCTCCTGACGAGTTCTGCCGAAGTCCTAATAGAAGAGTCAGATTTTCTTATGGCTTTTGAAATTGTTTCCTTCATCTCAACTACTTGAGATGCGTGGACAACATCTATTTTGCCTTTCCCCATATCTCCGAGCCGAGCCAGCTCTTTTATTATCTCTTCTTCTTTACCTACAAGGGTAACCGAGCTTTCGATTTCCCTTACAGCCAGAAGAGCGCCCTCAATCACTTCGCTTGGGGCAAAATCTCCGCCCATAGCATCAAGAGCGATTTTCATCTTGCTCTTACTCCTCTGCTTCTTTTTTAAATGTCCTTCCTTTATAGAACCCACAGTGTGGACAGACCCTGTGCGGAGGCTTAGGCTCATTACAATTGGGACATATAGAGAGAATAGGTTTGGAAATCTTGTAATGTGTTCTTCGTTTCCTAGATTTGGACTTAGAAGGTTTTCTTTTTGGTAGTGCCATTAAAATCTCTCCTTTTTATTCTTGGTAATTCAACATCGAATTTGCACTGAAGCCGTAAAATTCATGTCCCGCGAGCATGCCGCCGCAATACTCCTCGATCAACTCCCGCATCGTGATCCCCGCCGGGGCTAGATATACCCCCGGAGTCCGCACCCGTCCGCTGACCGAAAACGAGCGTAATCCCTGGCGGCCGTGGCGCCCTTGCGAGGTGAACCACTCGGGGCCCTGCTCGAGGATGTCGCGCACCCAGTGCAGGGTCTCGAGATTGTGCTCGAGCGTCGGGCGGCCGAAGAGGCCCACCTCTGCCAAGTAGGGCGGGCGCAAGCGCGGCATGCCGCGCTTGCCTTCGATCGATTCGATCATGGCGGATTCCTCGCCGCAGATGTAGGCGCCCGCGCCGCGGCGGAAATGAATCGGCGGAATGATGCAGGGCGTGTTGCGGCGCAGTTTTTCAAGCTCCGCGGTCAACATCGTTCGGCAACCCGCGTATTCATCGCGTAAATAGATATAGACTTCTTCCGCCTCGATGGCCCAGGCCGCGATCAAGGTGCCCTCGAGGAAGCGGTGCGGATCGCGTTC
>JAKEHC010000106.1 GCA_022615255.1 Candidatus Dadabacteria bacterium
CTTTTACCCATACCGGTATCATAATATTCCCTTTGTTTTTCCTGTTGAGCGCGGAGCTCCGCTAAATAAACGCCTGCCTTTTCCGGGTTTAGTAGGTTATTACACACACCTATAACAAGAGAGGCGTCCTGTACATGTTCTACAATGCCCCTATACTGAGGGGCTATCTTAATGGCGGTATGGGCTTTACTAGTCGTAGCCCCGCCGATAAGAAGCGGTATTTTGAAACCCTGTCTCTCCATTTCAGAGGCATTATGTACCATCTCATCAAGTGAAGGGGTGATAAGCCCGCTTAATCCTATAATATCCGCCTTCATCTCCCTCGCAGTATTGAGAATCTTCTCACAGGAGACCATCACGCCAAGGTCATTCACTACATAACCATTACAAGCAAGAACAACTGATACAATATTCTTTCCGATATCGTGGACGTCACCCTTAACCGTGGCAATAACAAACCTCCCCTGGCTTCTTGCATTATGAGTCTTGGCTTTCTCCGCCTCCATAAAAGGCTCTAGATAAGCCACAGCCTTTTTCATGACACGGGCGCTCTTAACAACCTGGGGGAGAAACATCTTACCCGCTCCAAAAAGCTCGCCCACTACCTTCATACCATCCATAAGTGGACCTTCAATAACCTCAAGAGGCGTCTTGTATTGCTGACGGGCTTCATCGGTATCCTGTTCAATATATTCTGTAATTCCGCTAACGATCGCATGGCTCAGGCGCTCATTTACGGTACCTTTACGCCATGTGTTTTCATCCTTCACTTTAATTCTTTCAGTGCCTTTAACCTTCTCGGCATATTCAATAAGTCTTTCAATTGCATTAGGTTGGCGATTGAGAATAACATCCTCTACCAATTCAAGAAGCTCTTTTTCAATATCCTCATAGACAGCAAGCATGCCGGCATTGACGATTGCCATATCAAGCCCCGCCTGTATGGCGTGATAAAGAAAAACAGAGTGCATAGCCTCCCTTACTACATTGTTACCGCGAAATGAAAAAGATATGTTGCTTAGGCCCCCACTCGTACGCGCCCCAGGACAAGTCGTCTTAATCTCGCGAACGGCTTCAATAAAATCCACTGCATAGTTGTTATGCTCCTCTATTCCTGTAGCTACAGTGAGTATGTTCGGATCAAATATAATGTCCTGAGGCTCTATGCCGACCTTTTCAGTTAGTAGCTTATAGGCGCGCTGACAGATTCTTACCTTGCCCTTTTTATCTGTGGCTTGTCCCCTTTCGTCAAACGCCATTGCTATGACCGAAGCTCCATAACGCATCACAAGCCTAGCCTGCTCAAGGAACCTCTCTTCGCCTTCCTTTAAACTGATTGAATTCACTATGCACTTACCCTGAACACAGCGAAGACCGGCTTCTATTACAGACCATTTTGAGCTGTCAATCATTATAGGGACACGAGCAATATCAGGCTCTGAAGCAATCAGATTCAGAAAACGGACCATGCAAGCTTCACTATCAAGCAATGCCTCATCAAAATTTATGTCTATAACATTGGCGCCGTTCTCCACCTGCTGTCTAGCTATATTGAGGGCGCCGTCAAAGTCGTCAGCCTTAATGAGCCTAGCAAATTGGGGTGATCCCGTTACATTAGTACGTTCTCCAATCATGATAAATGGAGCACCTTCTTCTTCAAGTTCAAGAGGCTCAAGTCCGGATAAGCGAGTTGCACGGGGGAGTGTTGGAATCTTTCGTGGAGGTAAATTTAGAACCCTTTCTGAAATTGCATGGATATGCTCCGGTGTTGTTCCACAACAGCCACCGACAATGTTTATAAAGCTACTACGAGCAAACTCCTCAAGAAGTTGAGAAGTGACGTCAGGGGTTTCGTCATAACCGGTACTGCTTAAAGGATTAGGCAGGCCCGCATTGGGGTAACAGCTTATATAGCATTCAGCGATGTTGGAAAGCGCTTCTAAATGAGGGCGCATCTCCTTAGCCCCAAGAGCGCAATTAATACCGACACTCAAGGGCTTGGCATGCATTACGGAATACCAGAAGGCTTCGACAGTCTGACCGGATAACGTACGTCCTGATGCATCGGTAATCGTCACTGAGAGCATTACTGGTAGCCGGACAGCATGTTCGTCAAAAAAACTCTCAATGGCGAAAATGGCAGCTTTAAGGTTGAGGGTATCAAAAACAGTCTCAGTCAGCAATACGTCCACACCGCCTTCTATAAGCCCCTTCACCTGCTCATAATATGCATCTACCAGCTCCTGAAAGGTGGTGGCTCGCAAGGAAGGTCGGTTCACGTCCGGTGATATTGATGCAGTTCTATTAGTTGGTCCGATTGCGCCTGCAACAAAGCACTGGCGACCTGGGTTATTCACCATAAATTCATCCGCCGTCTTACGGGCGATTTGAGCACCTTTCTTGTTCAGCTCAAAAACTATGTCCTCTAGACCATAATCAGCCTGAGCGACTCTAGTGCTGTTGAATGTATTGGTTTCAATTATATCCGCACCTGCTTCTAAATACTTGCTGTGTATTGTAGCAATGATCTCCGGGCAGGTCAGACTTAAGAGGTCGTTGTTCCCCTTGAGGTCTCTCACATGATTCTTAAAGAGCTCCCCTCTAAACTTCTCTTCTTTCAATTTATAACGCTGAATCATTGTGCCCATTGCGCCGTCTAAAATGAGGATCCGTTTCTCGAGTAGTTGCTTAAGTATCCGGTACTTTTCACTTAATGGTTTTTTTATCATATCCATAATATCCTAAACGGACTCTATGAGAGCCATCGCAAAGACTAATTTCTTAAACTCCTTGTCTCCTCTAGAAGTACTCTCATCTTAACTACCGGCTCGTCTACAGTTCTTGTTTTTATCCCCCAATCGGGACCTATTCAGATTGTCTCCTTGGGTAAAAGCTAATGCAGTATTCATGCTTTGACAAATCTCATTAATCACTAATCTTCCTCCGACTCCAAAATCTCCAGTGCCTCCTTTACCTTATTTGTAATCATAATGATTGCCTTTCCAACTTCATCCGGCAAGCCATCTACATCAACCTCAGTGGTTAAATCAAGTATTATTGCATCTATCTTGCGTAGATACTTCTTTGCTGTATCGATTTCAGTCATTTTTAACCCCTATGAATCTCAATGTTTAATCTATCTTCTTCAAAAAAAACACCAATGCTCTAAATAACAGATAAAGACTCCATCTTTGCATCATCAAAAATTAGACACTCTTCATAACCTTTTTACACGTATCAAATAGACTGCAAGGGAACCATAAGTTCCTTAACAAAGCCTCTAGGTCTATAAAGCCTCCTGAAAGCATAAGCTTTAAGCTCAATCTTTTTCCCTGAACAAGAATAAAGAGGTCTTCAATTGCAGAAAATTTAGCAAATCCATCGTGTAGTTTTTCAAGCGTTCCTTTGAGAACCATCTTTGAACCCATAATTACTACTTCTACAGGAAATCCGATAAACGATTTTAAGTCGTCGTGCTTCATATGATCCTCCCTAGCTTGTGCTGAGGCTATAAGAGATTTGGAATATACGTTTTGAAAGTCAAAAATTTATAAATTATTATCGGATTTATCTTTTATCAGACCTTTTTAATCTTAGATTTACCTAATTATTATGCCATAAATTCCAGTTGACTATTATTACATATAGCATTTAATATATACTACAAAGAATATTTCGAAAATGATAATGAGCAAGATAAATTTCCTCATTAAGGAAACAAATAGCAAAAAGTTTTTTTTATACGAACTGTTCTTGATTTTTGTAGTCATATTTATTGGCTGTAGCCCAAAGGATAACGAAATTCCAGGTATGCATATAACTGGAATAAGAGCCGAAATCACCCGAATTCTCTTAAGCCCTCTAGCCTATGATGGCGCAATTGTGGCTGTCGAAGGTTTAGCACATGATGTTAAGCTTGAGACATCAAATGGACAAGCTCAGTCTTCAACCAGATTTAAGTTATCCGATCTTCGAGGGAATTATATAAATGTTTCAATACCCGGAACATGGGAAATTCTTGAAAATGACTATCTCGTTGTTGGCGGAATTTACCGAAGAACTGAAAACAAAATAGAGGCACAACAAATAGAGAAAATAGTGTTGGAGAAAAAAAAGTAAATCATCAGGCTATAAAAGCCCTAATTTATAGAACTACAAGACATCTGTGACAGAGGGTGTTTAATAAGTGATGTCTAAAAAAATTAAGAAAAAATTTAGAATGCACAAGAATTATCTTATTTCGAGGTAGAGACAGAAGTAAGTAACTCCTTTCTTCTTATAAAGCTGAGCATTAAGAGAGGAATTTTATTGACAAGGGATTTTTCTTTGTGGGATAATAGTAACAAAAAGGTTTATGCATAAAGTGGGTTTAATTAAATTAAGCTAGGCTTTAATAAAGATGAGAACTGACAATAAATGGGTATTTGGGAGTTGCATAGCGGCGCTTGGTGTTTTATTTTCACTCCCTTGTTTTCTTTTCATTGCCGGCTGTAGTGGAGGAGGCGGAGTAAGCGAGGAACCTTTCAATGAATCCTTACTAGGTGGAGACACAACTGTAATTGATGCAACAAGCCAGGCATTTAGATTCCCTGCTCCTAATTTAAGCGATATGGGACTCCAAAAACATATGGAAGGCGACAACACCTTTGAAACTGTATTCATCGCACGATCTGGAAGTATCAGATCAGGTTTAGGTCCTATCTATGGCAACGACTCCTGCGCAAGGTGTCATATAAATAACGGACGTGGAGAACCGGATGAAAAACTAACATCATTAGTTTTTAGGATAAGCATTCCAGGTCAGTCTGAAATAGGTGGGCCTAATCCCGTTCCAGGATTTGGGATTCAACTTCAGGACAAAGCCATACTCGGCACATCAGAGGAAGCCTCGGTATTGATCGAATACGAGGAAATTGAAGGTCAATATGCTGACGGCACTAACTACACGCTTAGAAAACCGACCTATACGGTAACTAGTTCTTATATTCTTTTTCCTGATGATTCCTTACTTTCCCCTCGTATCGCTTCATTTGTTTTTGGTATCGGGTTGCTTGAAGCGATTCCCGAAGAAACGATATTGAGTCTTGCAGATCCTGATGATACCAATGTCGATGGAATATCCGGAAGACCAAACTTGGTATGGAGTTTTGAAAACCAGGAAATCGCTCTTGGAAGGATTGGATGGAAGGCGGGGGTTCCGTCAGCTTTTGAGCAGGCTGCTCGCGCCTTCAATGAAGATATGGGTGTGACTAATCCGCTCCTCAGTCATGAGAGTTCTTTTGGTCAAACACAATTTAATGGACTGGATGATGACCCTGAGCTAAATTTTGAGACACTAGATACTGTTGTTTTCTACGTCCAGACGTTAGCTGTCCCTGCAAGGAGAAATGTTGATGACCCACAGGTGAAAAGAGGACAAGAATTATTTTCGGAAACCAAGTGCTCCTCCTGCCATATTCCGGTGCTTGAAACTGGCCGGCATCCAACAAGGAATGAGCCAGTTTTGAGTAATCAGGTCATACTCCCTTATACGGATCTTCTTCTCCACGATATGGGGGAAGGTCTTGCCGATGGA
>JAKEHC010000107.1 GCA_022615255.1 Candidatus Dadabacteria bacterium
CTTCGAATTTTGTGGAGCTGACCGGGATCGAACCGGCGACCTCTTGAATGCCATTCAAGCGCTCTCCCAAACTGAGCTACGGCCCCACATAACTGATAATAAAACTACAAAACATATATTTTGCACACAATGTGAAACCGATACTACAACTATAATATCATTAATTTAGCTCAGATCAATTTATTGTCAAACCTAAAATAATGTATACTTTTTTTCACAATCTTTACTATAAAATCGTGTAACCCTGAAAGCTTTTTATCACTTAAGGAGATTCGCTAATGGATGTTATCAACGTAGGTTTGATTGGAGCAGGAACCGTAGGCTCAGGAGTAATAAGAGTTCTAAACGAGAATAGAGGCATAATAGAAGAAAGATTGGGCGCTAGAATCGAAATAAAAAGAATCGCGGATATAGACCTGGAGAGAAAAAGACCGGTCGAAATCCCTCGAGCTTTGTTTACAACTAACGCATGGGAGGTAATAGAAGACCGCTCAATTCCCATTGTGATTGAACTTATTGGTGGAACTACAGTGGCTAAAGATTTAATTCTCGGTGCTATGCGGAATAAGAAGCACGTTGTAACAGCAAACAAGGCACTCCTTGCTTTACATGGAAGAGAAATATTCGAAGCAGCTTCTGAGGAGGGTGTGGAAATAGGTTTTGAAGCAAGCGTCGCTGGAGGAATCCCCATAATTAGAGTGATAAGAGAAGGTTATGTAGCCAACAGAATTTTATCAATCTACGGAATCATTAACGGCACGTCAAATTATATACTATCCAAAATGTCCGAAGACGGGAGGGAATTTAATGAAGTCCTGAACCAGGCACAAGACGAGGGTTATGCCGAAGCTGATCCATCACTTGACATAGATGGCGTAGATGCCGCGCATAAGCTTTCAATACTTATTATGCTTTCATTTGGCACTCTTATCGATTTTGGAAAGATTCATGTAGAAGGAATCCGTAATATCACTCCACTCGATATTTCATTTGCTGATGAATTCGGATATAAGATAAAACTCCTGGCAATAGCAAAAGGTGAAAGTGGTGGTATAGAGGCACGTGTTCATCCTACACTTGTTGAAAAAGGCACCCCTCTAGCCGATGTTTCAGGAGCCTTCAACGCCATTTATATAATCGGAGACGCCGTAGGACCAAACATGCTTTACGGAATGGGAGCGGGTATGATGCCTACGGCAAGCGCGGTTGTTAGTGATATAGTCCAGATTGCAAGAAATATCATCGCGCATGAGAGTTCTTATTCATCACTGCCAAAATCCTTTCAACAAAGAAACTCAACCCTCTCTCGTCTGGTTCCGATGAGTAAAATAGCAACAAAATACTACCTAAGGTTTCAAGTTGAAGACAGACCAGGGGTGCTGGGTAAAATCGCAGGAAGTCTCGGTAAAAATAATATAAGCATCGAATCAGTAATCCAGAAGGGAAGACACATCGGGGGAGAAGTGCCTGTAGTCATTATGACTCACGAGGCAAAGGAGAGAGATTTGATGTCTGCACTCGAGGAGATAAACAAATTCCCGGTCATTAAAGGGAATAGCGTATTTATTAGAATAGAAGATCTCTCATAATGACTAGCATCATCAAAACAAAGGGGGGTTTTTCCCAAGACATCATCGATGCCCTCCCCGATGGAATCGTAGTAATTGACAAATCCTTTAATATCATCAGCATGAATCATGCGGCAGAGACGATTTTTAAAATCTCAAGGGGGAAGGCAACTGGCATGCCTACTTCTACGGTCTTGCCTGAAGAAATGGATGAGATTGCAGAAAAATCCATAAGAGATGAACGTACAGTCTTTGGGGATGAGGTTAACCCAGTATTAAAGGGAGGAGAAAGGGTATCAATTCAGGTGGTATCCTCCCCTTTATTTTCGGATGAAGGAAAAGCATTAGGTGCGATTCTTCAGGTAAAAGACCTATCCAGTACAAAATTCCTTAGTGAGAAAAACCTGCAGCAGAGTTCAGCCTCAACGGTAGGGGGGCTATTGATCGGGCTTGCGCATGAGTTAAAAAATCCCTTGAGTGGAATAAAAGGCGCAGCACAACTACTATTTCAAGAAGAAACAGTCGAAGTTACAACTAGGTGTGCAGATATAATAATAAAAGAAGTGGATAGACTCTGCACTCTCCTCGACAGGATAGGGCAGATTGAGCCCTTACCAAAAGAGGTGTTTGAACCCGTAGATATTCATGACATCCTTTCAGAGATCTTATTTCTAGAGTCAAAATCAAGAGACAGTAAAAAGGTTAAATTTGTCGAGAATTTTGATATTACGCTACCCACCGTTTTGGGAAATAAGGATTCTCTCAAGCAGGTTTTTCTAAACATAATAAAAAACTCCGCTCAAGCAATCGCAAACAAAGGAACTGTTGAAATCTCCACAAGATGGATTACAGACTACAAGCTTAAAGGTGAAAAAGCGATATCGGTAGAGATAAGAGATACAGGGGCAGGAATCTCAAAGGAGATTCTCCAAAAGATATCTACTCCATTTTATTCCACTAAAAAAGGGGGTTCAGGACTCGGACTATTTATCGCATACCAGATTATAGCAAAACACGGCGGAGCTATATTTGTAGAGAGTGAACTAGAAAAGGGTACCGTATTCAAGGTATATCTGCCAATATACGGGAATGAGGGAAAGTAGAATATCAACGGTTAGATTTCAGTTATTAATATAAACAAGATATTATTAGCCGCCAGAGGTGCTTGCTAAATCAAAAAGAGGTCTCTTCTAAGTGAGTTTGGGTGTCAATAAACCTCCTAATGGGCTTCTAATAGTAATTATGTAAGGTATTGTTATTAAGTTAGATGAAACAAAGGGTTTTAGTGGTAGACGACGAAGAGAGTATAAGATGGGTTCTGGGAAAATGCCTGGAAAAGGCCGGCTACTCCGTCGAATATGGAGAAAACGGCTCAGAAGCGATCCGAATTGCGACTTTGGATAATTTTTCCTTGATTATGCTCGACATAAAAATGCCTGACTTAAGCGGGCTGGAAGTGCTTCGGCAATTGAAATCAAAGGATATTGACGTCCCTGTAATTATAATTACTGCCCAAAACACGGTGAAAAACGCAATCGAGGCGATGAAGCACGGGGCATACGACTACATCGCAAAACCCTTTGATTTAGACGAGGTAAAACTCACCGTTCGTAGAGCGATAGAAAGCCATGAAAACTCGAAAAAACTGGAATTTCTCCGCTCTACATTCAGAGAAGCCAATGCACTGGAACCACATCAGGAAATAGTTGGGGAATCTGCTCCCATGCTTAAAATCTATAAGACTATAGGGCGCGTAGCCGAAAAAGATTTAACGGTTCTTATAACAGGAGAAAGCGGAACCGGAAAAGAACTTATAGCCCGCGCAATTCACTTTAACAGCAGAAGAAGAGATGAAAGATTCGTTGCAGTAAACATAGCCGCGCTCCCAAAAGAGCTTCTTGAAAGCGAGCTTTTTGGGTATGAAAAAGGTGCTTTTACAGGAGCAACTATTCGAAAACAAGGAAGGTTTGAGGATGCTCACGGGGGAACGCTTCTTCTTGATGAGATAGGGGACATGCCGCTTGAGCTTCAAACAAAGCTTCTACGAGTACTGGAAGAAAAACAGTACTACCGTCTTGGGGGTGAAAAACCCGTCGAGGTAGATGTGAGAGTAATTGCCTCAACAAACAAAAACCTTGAAAAAGAAGTTGAAAAAGGAAGTTTCAGAAAAGACCTCTATTACAGACTTAATGCAATAGCGATCGAACTCCCTCTCCTTAGAGAGAGAAAAGATGATATACCTATTCTTTCTGAGCATTTTCTTGAGAAATATGGAAAGGAACTAGGGGTAGGCAAGAGAATAATTTCTGATGAGGCGAAAGAAACGCTTCTCAGATACAACTGGCCTGGAAACGTTAGGGAGCTTGAAAACACTATAAAGCGAGTGCTTGTTCTTTCTTCCGATGCGATGATCACATCTCAGGTTCTTCTTGAGGCATCTCCTTACTTAGAAGGCATTAAGATGAGAGAGGGGGACTCATTTGATGAATTGGTCACCGCAAGGTTATTAAACATGATTGATTTAACCCAAGAACCCCCCCCTAACGGAATCTACGATATGATTTTAAGAAGGGTTGAAAAACCGCTTATCGAGGCGGTTCTAAAAATCACAAAGGGTAATAAGAAGAGAGCCGCTCATCTTCTAGGAATAAATAGAAACACTCTCGCAAAAAAATTAGAGGATTTTGGAATTCATCCTGAGGATTCCGATTGACCTAAAACCTCAAGATTTTCAAGTCCCTTCTTAGCGGCGGCCTGCTCCGCTTCTTTTTTGCTCTTTCCAGAGCCTTTTCCTAAAACCTTCCTGGCAACCTTAACTTCTACATGGAAATACTTGCTGTGCGGAGGACCTTCTTCAAGAATCACTTTATATCTTGGTGTGCTTCCAGATCTTTTTTGAACCAGCTCTTGAAGGGTTGTTTTATAGTCCATAAAGATCTCTCGCTTTTCGAGGCAGTTTTCAAAGAGCCGAGAGCTTATTCGAAAAGTCCTTCTATATCCGGCTTCTAAATAAACTGCTCCAATGACAGCCTCAAACGCCCCTGCGAGGTTCGATTCCCTATCCCTTCCGCCTGTAAATTCTTCACCCTTTCCTAGCAAGATTTCTTTATCTATTCCGAGTTCCCTAGCAAAGCGAGCAAAGTTCGTTCTGCTGACTAGGGCGCTCCTCATTTTAGAAAGACTACCTTCAGAAGCCTGAGGGTAGTGATCATACAGAAATCTGGCTACGGCACAACCAAGGATTGCATCCCCTAAAAACTCAAGCCGCTCATTGCTCTCAATTGAGGTTTCATTAGCGAAAGAACTATGCGTTAGAGCAGTTTTCAGAAGACCTGGATTTTTAAATTTATAACCAAGCTTCTTTAACATTATGGATGTAAAAACCTATCACAAGGCAAAGGAAAATCAATAATACCAATGTAGAAAGAAGCCTTGTTTTATTATCGAGAATTCCTTGAATTAAAGAAGGTTTGATAACACATTTACCATTGTTTTACTGGATAATTGATACCTTATCGCACATTGAAATGCAGAAATTCCATGTATTTATAAATTTTCTTGACAAAAAATATTAATTTGATATACCATATAATTAAAAGCTTTTTCATTCCGAATTAATCGTTCTATTTAATTGAAAGGCAGTTTTTAGAAAGAGTCTAAATTAAGGAGGAAAACTGAGATGCGTCTTTTATTCAAACCGCGGGACCCAAAATACCTTGGTGAAGGAATCTTACCACTTGGCACATTTGATGATACACAAGAGTGGCTTCCTATCACTAAATGCCTAGAAAAGGGCGCAGGGATGTTCCCCGATAAAGCCATGTTCAGGGTAGCTGACAAGGACGGCAAAATCTCTGAAACATATTCCTACAAAGAGACAAATGAATGGGCTAATAGGATCGCCAATGGCCTTAGGCAAAAATTCGGTGTTAAAAAGGGCGATAAAATCGGTATGTATATGCTTAACTGCTCAGAGTATGTCGTCTCTATCATTGCGATTCACAAGGTTGGTGGCGTCCAAGTGCCAATCAACAAAGATGAAAAGGGCGAGCGACTAGCTTACGTAATTAACTACTCCGATATGGTGTCCTTAATTATCGACCCTGACAGCCTCCCTTTCATCCAAGACATCGCAAAGGATTTAACGAATCTTAAGACTATATTTGTTACAGGAGACCCAAAGGACATTCCTGATACCATAAACGGAATAAAGGCGCTGCCATTTAATATATTTAATGATTTTTCTCCGAATAATCCTGGGGTTGATGTGACCATTGCAGATATGGAGAGGTGTATGTTTACCTCCGGGACAACAGGGATGCCCAAAGGCGTTGCACGAAATCACGGGGGTGTGGTTTTAACCGTAAGGGCTTACCTACAGCAGCAAGGGGTGCGAAGCGGTGATACACTCATGAGCGTCCTTTCATTAGGTCATGCCAATGCCCAGGTGATGTGTCTATTCAGCGCTATGGCGGCTGGAGCCACAGCAGTGTTCCATCCACGTTTCTCTGCTTCAAGCTTCTGGAAGTGGGCTGGAGAGTGTGGGGCCACATCTGTAAATATGCTTGGAGCGGTTGCAGAGTATCTCTGGGCGGCGCCGCCTAGTGAATGGGACAGAAAACATAAGGTGCGCATTATGCTCGGATCACCGGCGCCTCGGAATCTTGCTGAATTCCAGGAAAGGTTCGGTGTACGTGTCATAGACGGGTATGGGTCAACAGAGATGGGAATGGTTCTGTGGAAAGATCCAGAGGACCATCGCCCCGGCTCATCAGGATATTCAATGGAGGGATACCATGTGGAGCTAAGAGACCCTCAGGACATAAATAAGGTTCTACGCCCCTTCTGGGACCCCTATGAGAATCCCACCCCGCCTGAAGAGGCTAAGGGGTTACTATATATAAAGCCTCTGGTACAGCACACGACGTTAAATGAGTATTTCAAGGATGCGAGGAGGACAAGGGAGGCGTTTGACGACGATGGATTTTTTAATTCAGACGACCTCTTTGCAAGGGGTATAGACGGGAGGTACTACTTTGTAGGCAGGTTTAGCAGGATAAGGGTGTCTGGGGAGAATGTAGACCCTATAGCGGTGCAGGATGTAGCCATGAGGTATCCCGGGATACAGGAGGCAATAGCAGTAGGGATAAGACTGCCCAACGTATCTGATGATGAGATAAAGTTGAATGTTACGTTAAAGCCCGGGGCTAC
>JAKEHC010000108.1 GCA_022615255.1 Candidatus Dadabacteria bacterium
AAAAATGACCCTTTACCCTACCTTACTTCGTTATTTTGGTTACTTTTTTAAATTGCAGAACCAATACCCTTTCGGTTACATTTTAGACTGCAGAATACGTACGTGAAAGGTGTCATAATAGTTTTTTTATGGTAGAATGGAAGCTTGGATACTGCATTCTTAAGATTACATGAAGTATGGAAAGCAGAATCCACTAATCAAATAAGGGGATTGCTATGAGTGAAACTTGTGTGAAGACGACGCTTGCCACATTTCCATACGGGAACATACAGAAGTGCAGTTGTGGCGGTTATTACGTTACATTCGGCTATGTGACCATACGCCTTAGCTACAAGGAGTTAAAATCATACGCAGATATGCTATACAATGTAATTAAGAGTCAGGAGTTTACCAGGGAAATCATACAGGAGCAGCATGATAAGGCTGATAGGCGGCGTCCAAGAGATAAATAGCAGACTTAGTTTTGCCATCCGGAATTAAATTGAGCGATTAAAAGAGCATAATTTATATTGTATCTAGCCAGGTTTTACATATCTTATTTTTAAACCTTCCTTATAAATATAGCTTCATTTATATTCCCCACATTTTATAAACTAAAAGGGTTTATTTAACCTCACTTGACAGTTAATCCCTGTGTGATATTATGATTATGAAAATGATTTTCATTTTTAATAATAATGAGACATTGTAGATGCAGGTTTACAACGAAATACATATCACCTGGTTTTATACAAACTTCGCAACATACAACGGCAGTCTATTGAAACTGTTTTGGGAGGAAAAGAGTGAAAAAAATTCATAGTGACACTGAGAGGTCCTTAGTACTTTCCTCGTCAAAAATGGGAAGTATTTGTAGATGTGGGTGTTGTAATTCGTATCACCTTTCTCTGGGGAATTTAACTTTGAGATTAGATCACACTGATATTTTAACTCTAGCTGGGATGCTCATAGAGGCTCTCGAACTTAATGCTATGTGTGAGCTAAATGATGAGGAATGTAGAAAAGGAAACGCATAACTATCAAAAGGAGGATAGGAAAATGAAATCAAGAAGCTTAGCCAGATGTATTTGGCAAAAAATTATTGTTGTAACGCTGAATATACTCCTCTTTGCTTTACCTCTAGGGGGATTTGCGCAAGAGGTGGCACCAACAAATAATATAACTCCTCAAGAGCAACGTTTAGAGGAGTTGGAAAAGCAGCTTAAGGAGCTTAAAGAGGAAATTCAGCGTATGAAAAAAGAGGAAGAGGCAAAACCTAAGACTGTTGAAGAGGCGCCTCCTCCTGAGGTTGAAAAAAAGGATGGTAAGGGAGTATTTGAGTATTTAGCCGATAGGGTAAAAATAGGGGGATATGGATCTTTTCGATATGAATATCTGACTGCTGGTGGTGAAGACTTAAATACCTTTACACTCCGTCGTCTTGTTCTTACAACCGATGTAAGACCCGTAGATAGAATTAGCATATATACAGAGCTTGAATTTGAGAGGTTTTTACAGATAGAGGTCGAGGAAGGCACATCCTCAAATGATGGAGGGCTTACATTTGAGCAGGAGATTGAATCCTCGAATGAAAGCGAGATTGCCTTAGAGCAGGCATGGCTTCAATTTGATTATGCTGAGAACCATGGTTTGAGACTTGGGGCTATTCTTGTTCCATTAGGTAGGTTTAACCTCTACCATGATGATAACCTCTATGATTTCAACCGACGCACCATTACAGACCGCCAGGGTCCGGTGCTACCAGTAGCGGCTGCTTGGGATGAACTCGGAGCCGGGCTTAACGGGTACTTTGACTTAGGAGATAGGGGAGGGCTTAGCTACCAGTTTTACATAATGAATGGGGCTACGCTCGAAGGACAGATTGAGACTGTGATAGAAACTACCCCGGATGAGAGCAAGCTTGAGCTTGAAGCGAAGCTTGATTTGTCTCCGGGTAGTTTTTCAACGGATCTGAATGGCGCTAAGGCATATACCGGAAGGATTGCATATAGCCCATTTCTTGGCGCGGAGATCGGGGGATCATTTTATGTTGGTCAGTATACCCCTGACTTCCTTGGCATTAACAAGTACATAGCCGCATTCGGGGGTGACACTAAATTCTCAATCGGTCCATTTGATATAGAAGCAGAGTACATATACACGCATTTTCAAGATGCCGAGGAAGTGGTAGAAAGGTTTTCGGAGCTTACAGTTAACTCTGAGGTTGAGGGCGAGGTTGACGACCTTATTATAGAGCTTGCATTTGAATCCCCTATGATTGCAAAAAACAAGCAGGGTTTTTGGTTATCTCTAACCTATCACTTCTGGCCCGAGTTTCTCAATAAAACCCCTCTAGGATCACCATTTGAAAATCCTGACCTAAGGCTTGTCGGTCGTTACGAGATTGTAAGTTTTGATGATCTCTTCACGGAGGTGGAATTTGAAGATGGGGTTGTTACAGACATTGAGACTAAGGATATAACACAGCAGCTTATAACCCTTGGGCTTAGCTATCGTCCCATACCGACTATTGGGGTTATATTTAACTTTGAGATCGGCGATCTGCTAGAAGGGGACGAGCTTATATTCCCAGAGGGAGTTGAGGCGGACAAATTCTTTGGCTTTACTGCCGGGGCTGTATTTGGATTTTAATGAAGCTCCTTTTTAGAACCTTAATGCGGGTGCGATAATAAGAGATACGTGATTGTCAGGGGGAACTTCAGAATAACTGGAAGGATATGCGATGATAGTAGGGTCGTATGTTTTTTTATTGTAAAGAAAAAGGAAAATCGTTATACATGAGGTGTTAGTTTGATTCCTTTTCAGTTTTTGGATTCGTTTCCTATCATGATATGATTAATGGCTTAAAATTCCTTGACGATATTGTGCATCTTTATTTTGCTAAAGATTAAGGGATTGTAATAAAGATATGTGGGGTATTATTCCTTTAGAGCCAGCTTAATGAAGCTAGCAGATTAAGAAAGAAAATCTCAAATGAGGATAATAATAAGCACTTTAGTCTTTGCCTTTTTCTTGTTAAACAATCTTGACTATTCGACTGCGGGCTCAGAGAAGATTTATCTTTCTCTCGAAGAAGCCCCGAAGATAGTCTTTCCTGAAGCAGATGAGTTTGAAGAAGGGGTAGTCGAGTCTACACCGGAGCTCCGGGATAAAATAAAGGGTATGATAGGCAAGGCTCAACCGTCTATTTGGGAGAAAGAGTATAAGACATATATCGCAAAGAAGGATGGCAAGGTGATCGGATATGCGGTAATAGTTGAAGAGATTGGAAAACATAGACCCATAACATTTATCGTAGGCGTTACTCCAGATGGCGAGGCTGGGAATATCGCTGTTATGGTCTATAGAGAACCTTACGGGAGCGAGATAAGAACAAGGAGGTTTCTCAAACAGTATGAGGGTAAAACGCTTGATGACCCGATAAAGACGAGGGAAGATATCGTAAATATATCGGGCGCAACGCTTTCAGTAAGGGCTGCAAATATAGGGGTGAGAAAGGCTCTGGCACTGATAAATATTGTTTATTTGCAGGGCGAAAATACACTGAATTAAGGAAATGATAGATTTCGGAAACATCGCTATAGCTTCAAGTATAAAATTGAAAAACAAATAACCTGCAAGTTAAATAGCAAAACAAAATGATCTTCTGGTTAGTTGTCTGGAGGAAGATAATCAACTTCTTCTTTTAGAGATAAGATGAAACTTATACCGGTCGTTTTAATTTTTCTAACTCTTCCTGAGGTTCTTGTTGAAAGAGCCTTTTTTGTGATGGGGACGATAATTGAGTTTAAGCTCTATTGTGAGAATAAGGAATCGTGTGATAAAGCCATCTTGGATGTTTATTCTGAAGTAAAGAGGCTGGACGGTATCTTCAGTAATTACAAAAATGACAGTGTTCTGTCGCGGGTAAACTCATATGCGGGAAAGGGAAGGATTTCAGTGCCAGATGAGTTTATCGAGCTTACTCGCCTGGCTATTTTCTTCTCTGGTCTGACCGGTGGGGCATTTGACATAACTGTAGGAAGGGCAATGGAAATATGGAGTGCGAGTCGGGAGACAAACTCAATGCCTAACACTAAGGACATGGTTAGGGCTAAGGATTGCATGGGGTTTGGAAAAATAAAGATATATCCTGAGGAAAAACAGATAGAGCTAAATTCTTCTTGTGTTTCGCTTGATTTTGGAGGAATAGGCAAGGGATATGCCCTAGATAGAGCCGTAGGAATTCTGAGAAAGCACGGCATCAAAAGAGGGATTGTAAACTTCGGTGGAAACATATACGCTATGAAGCCTCCTCCGGGGGAGGATGGATGGAATGTTGGGATCAGGCATCCAAGGGATGAGACCCAGGTGCTTACCTTACTACGAGTTGAGGATACAGCCGTTTCTACATCCGGCGATTATGAAAGATACTTTGAGGTAAACGGCAGGCGTTTCTCTCATATTATTAACCCAAGAGACGGATTCCCGGTAGAGGCTGTCCCCTCTGTAACTGTAATCGCTAAAGATGGAACGGGTGCAGATGCCCTGTCAACGGCTCTTACGGTAATGAGGAATGATAGGGCGATTCAGTTCCTAGATCAGCTAAAGGATGTAGGGGCTATGATAGTCACGGAAGAAAATGGAAGGCTTTCGATATACAAAAATCCTTTTTTCAGCGGACTTGAGGCAACAGAAACGGTTAATTGACGGTCAAGATGCAGCACTTCATGCAGAAATATACCCTTTCAAACGCTTCCCCTGGCATAAAAATCATAACGACTATATTCCTACTTTTTATGGTGCCCGGTCTCACTACAAATCTATTAATCGTCTATTCAAAAACAGGATGGAGCTATGACGGACTTATTGAATACTATAAAGGGGTTGAAAGCGGCTATGCAAAAAGCTACATGGAACTATTGGAAACGACCCACTTTCATATATTCTCAATGCCCGTCGTTTTCTTGATACTTGCACACATATTCCTAATGTGTTCATGGGGCTACCGCACTAAAATAGCGGTGATAGTTATCTCATTTCTGGCTATATTCGCGGAGATATGCAGTCCCTGGCTTATAACCTATGTATCTCCCAAATTTGCTCTTTTGATGATTTTCTCGGGTATATCCATCAGTCTTAACCTTCTTATTTACACAGTGGTTCCGTTATATGAGATGTGGTTTGTAAAATTTAATAATGGAAGCATTCGAAATTCCACGTAGGAATAAAAGATCCAAACCTACTTATTCAATTTTAAGTTTCTTCCTTAGCCTGCCTATATCGTAATAGGGCTCGCCCCGTTCTCTTGCACGCTCATATAAGCCTTCAAGCTCGTTCAAGATGGAAGTGAGCAATTCTCTGCCCTGCTTTGTTTCTAAAGCCTGTCTAGGGGTCTTTCCTTTAAGCACGTTATGGGGTTTGTCGATCCATTCATCGTAATGTTCATCAATAATGTTATCGAGCTCTCGTTTACTGCTGACTCCTGGGGGAAGAGTGGTTTTAGCGGTCTTATTAGGCACCGTGTCGCGATTTAAGTCTAAATGTTTTAGGGAGTCTCGCTTATACTCGATAAGATTATTGAGGTTTTTTTCAATAATCTTTTTTACCTTGTCTAGTGAGCGCAGTGAATAACAATCAATTGTAAGTTTATCATTCTCAACTTCTATTGTGCCTCCGACTCTCTCTTTGCCTCGTTTCCTCACCCAAGAAAAAACCCTGAGATCATCTGTTCCACCTTCTATCTCCTCAAGAGACTTGATATTTTGCAGCTTCTTTACGGCTCTTTCATAATTTTTCACTTTGTAGATCGCAGAAGCAAAAACAAACTCATCTCCATCAGGTGTGAAAAACTGAGGATGATCTACTATGTCTTCAATATAATTTCCTATAAGGAACCCCAAGTCTTTCAAAAAATCTTTCGTTGTACTTTTTCTCCCAAAACTTCTCTTGTAATCTTTGAACTGAATGTTAAAAAAATCTATAATAAGAGGCTTGAATGCCTCTGAATATACTGAGATTACACTTGAGAAATAAGTGTTCCCTCCTACCTTAAGCGGTCTTGCCCCGATTATATCGTGAGTAGCGATTTGTGAAGATGATGACAAGTCCTTTATCTTAAGTACTTCGCCTGTAAATATGTCTCTTATAATGCATCCTTCATTCGGTAAGACTTCCTCTACCTCAAAAAAGCTGTAAACATTATCCAGCCATACGCTAAGCAAGGACTTTTCAACCTCTGGAATATTGAATCTCTCCTCTTCAGAAAATCGTTCGATCACCCTTTTGCCGTTATCAATTAATCTAAAATCATAGATAAACCAATCAAAAAATTTTGCGAATGTGAAGTCATCAATATCCTCGTCACCCAAGTTTTCAGCTAAAAGCTCGGGGTCGTTCTTCCAGATATAGAATGCCTCGCCTATCTGTGCCTGGATCTCGGGACGGTGTGAAAAATCAACTAGTTTTAGGCGTAAGTCCTTCTCAGCCTGGTCTAGCTTATATTGATTGAGGTCAAATACCGGCTTTTTGATGCTGCAGCAAGCCCCAAAACTTTTTCCGCTTCCGCATCCACAAGGGAAATCTAAGTCGTTCATAGTTTTAAAAATTATATTATGTTAATTAGGGTGTCAAAGAGTATTTTCACTAACTTCCATCTAACCCCCTCCTTTAAAATAGACATCTTTTGCTAATCTACTCATTTCGTAAGGAGTCTTTAAACGATATTATCGTCTAGTATGAAAATAGGTATAACTTCCTTACTATCTCTTACTGCATGATAAAGTCCGGTGTTGTCTTCTACCCTTAAATCTCTTCTAAACCAGAATATAGACCTATTGTTCATTAATTTAATGAGGAAATCTTAGTAATTTTTTCTATTATTCTGCAAAAGCCTTAACAATAATATTAAGCCTATGCTAGGTGCCGCAGATCAGTCATGAGTGAGAGTAGGTTGTCTATCGTCTCCTCGTTATCTATAACCGTAAAAACCAATTCGTCAACTCCCAGATTCTGCACGCGGTCTATATCTTCTTTAATTTGATCTAAAGACCCGGTTAAGGTCGGACGGTCTTTACCCAAAGGCTTTGAGGTGATGGAGGCGCCAGAGCCAAAAACCACCTCAAGCTTTGATACATCACGCCCGGCTTCCTTCGCCATTTGTTTGAACTGAGTGATCATCTGTGCCATAGCTTCAAGGGGTATACCAAAAGGAAGCCATCCATCAGCTAAAGTCGCCGCTCGTTTCAGAGCCGCTAGTACGAAACCCGCAAGGTAGATAGGAGGGTGGGGTTTTTGAATCGGCTTAGGCATGATTATAGAGTTAGGCACTTTATAGTATTTTCCTCGAAGCTCGACCGGATCATTTGTCCATATAGCTTTGAGTACCTGTATAAACTCGTTGGCTCTTGCCCCGCGCTCCTTAAGCGAGGCTCCAGCCGCTTCGAACTCGTCTTCTGACCAGCCAAGACCGAATCCAACGCGTAATCTCCCACCGGAAAGTACGTCGAGTGTAGTGAGCCGTCTTGCTAGAATGACAGGGTTATAAAAAGGGATATCGAGCACACTCGTTCCAAGACCGATTTGGTTCGTATTTGCAGATACAAATGTTAGAGTTTCCAATGGGTCTAAAACATACTTGTAGAATTCTGGTAAAGACCCATCAGGTGTAGGTTCATAAGGGGTTCTGGGATTTACTGGATAAAGTAACCTGTCTGCCACCCAAAGTGTGTTGTAGCTGAGCTTCTCGGCATGCTGGGCGACCTGAACGATATTCTTCGGGGTCGCCGCGCGTCCCATATTTGGCAGAAAAATTCCTAAACGCATTATTTGCTTCCTAAGCCGAATTTATATGAATCACTAGCCTCTTACTTTTTGAGATCAATTAAATTCATTTTTCCTCTAATACGGCTCTAAGCATCCAAGCCATTTTCTCATGTTTTTCCATCAGCCCCGTAAGGAAATCGTTTGTTCCAATGTCGTGATGTTTGTCGGCGCAAACCTCAAGATCAACCCTCAGATTACGGATAATAGTCTCATGGTCAACTAAAAGCTTTAATATCATTCCGTGTGCATCAGGGTACTGACCTGGCTCTTCTTTTAACTTAGTATGCCTTAAAAATTCCTCGAGGGTTGCTATGGAAAACCACCCGAGGGAACGAATGCGCTCTGCCACATTGTCTACTATTTCATCAAGCTCCTCATACTGTGACTCAAAGAATTTATGTAAGTCGTTAAAATGAGGTCCGACAACGTTCCAATGGCAGTTTCTAGTTTTTGTATATAGTAAATACTCGTCTGACAGCAAGGTGCTTAGAATTTTTACAACACCTTCGCGTTGTTTATCTGACAGCCCTATATTGGTTTTCATGCAAGCCCTCCTTAATATTTTAGGTTTCTAAAACGCAAGGGTCAGTGCCACTCTGGACGCATAAAGATAGCTGCTCTTAAGATTAGCTTACCAGGCTATTTCGTTGCCTTGCCAGTTCAGGAAGCGGCCGTTGTGCCGGGGGGTCAGAGTTTCAATGACCCGGATCATCTCTTCAACTGAGTGCTTGGGAGTGAGCGGTGCGTTAGAGCCGCCCATGTCTGTAGATACCCAACCAGGGTCGAGCAAGACCGTAATCATGCCCGACCTTTTAATGTCCGCTGCCAGTGAACGCATAAACATATTCATCGCCGCCTTGCTAGCACTGTAGTAATAGGGAAACCCGGATGTATTTGCGTTAAGCGAAGCATATCCTGTTGAGATATTTACAATTTTGGCTTGGCTCGACGCGCGTAAAAGATCAATATACTGCTGTATGAGAATAAGCGGCGCAATGGCGTTCACGCGAAATAATGTTAGGGCATCCTCAAAATTGAGATTCCCGAGCCGCTCCGACGGTTCCTCACTGCCACGTGCTGAGTAGATACCAGCATTGTTGATGAGAATCTCCAGACCGTCCACCTCTGACCGAACGATAGCTTGTGAAGCGCGGATGGACTCGGCGCTGGCTACATCTAATGCAACAATTGTGAGCCTCTGTAAATATATCTCTTTCAACTCAAGAAGTAGTTTTGCCGCCTCAGGGTGGCGGCAGCCGGCGAACACACGCTCATTTCGCTCCAAATAACTTCGCGTGAATTCCAAACCTATGCCAC
>JAKEHC010000109.1 GCA_022615255.1 Candidatus Dadabacteria bacterium
CCCATAAGATTATTCCAACGGAAGTGGTATTTCGCCACGGAGTTCTGTTCACACGCTCCTCCTTGAGTTTATCAACGATTAGAATAAAATTATTAAAATCCCACAATTGGTTTTGTGAGGCAACAAAATGCAACTTCTTGCAGAAGAATTTTCACTCATAAGGAGGCTTCCTCCTTATGTTTTCGCAATAGTAAATGAAATAAAGATGAGGGCAAGGGCGAGAGGGGAGGATATTATAGACCTCGGAATGGGGAACCCGGATCAGTCAACACCAAAGCATATTGTGGATAAATTGATAGAAGCCTCACAAAATCCTAAAAACCACAGGTACTCAGCATCGCGTGGGATTCCAAAACTAAGATCTGCTATCTGTGATTGGTATAAGAGGAATTATGGAGTGGAGTTAAATCCTGAAACGGAGGCTATAGTTACGATTGGCTCAAAGGAGGGAATATCTCATCTTATGCTCTCGATACTTTCGCCGGGGGAGGTAGTTGTGGTTCCTGATCCAACTTATCCGATTCACAGTTATGCGGTGATCATTGCAAGGGGTGATGTCAAAAGCGTGCCACTTACTAAGGATATAAATTTTATTGAGGCTATGAAGAAAGCTGTAAAAGAGATATGGCCTAAGCCAAAGGTCTTAATGATTTCTTTCCCACATAACCCCACAACAAGCGTCGTAGACTTACACTTCTTCAAGGAGGTTCTTGACTTTGCCAGGGAGTTCGGACTAATCGTAGTACATGATTTTGCCTATGCCGATCTCTGCTTTGATGGATATAAAGCACCGAGCTTTCTTCAGGTGCCGGGTGCAAAGGAAATAGGAGTTGAATTTTTCTCGCTCTCAAAGAGTTACAGCATGCCGGGATGGCGTGTTGGGTTTATGGTTGGAAATCCAAGGATAATTAATGCGCTTGGGAGAATTAAAAGCTATCTGGATTACGGGATATTTCAACCCATTCAAATAGCCTCGATTGCGGCTTTAAACGGTCCTCAAGAATACGTTGAAGAAATAAGGGAAAGATACGCTTCTAGAAGAGACAGGCTTGTTGAAGGGCTGGCTCGTGCGGGGTGGGAAATTCCTAAGCCAATGGGAACGATGTTTGTCTGGGCTGAGGTCCCGGATAGATTCAAACAAATGGGCTCGCTCGAGTTCTCAAAATTATTAATAGAAAATGCGAAGGTCGCAGTTTCACCAGGGATTGGATTTGGGAATTATGGTGAAGGTTTTGTTAGATTCGCACTTGTTGAAAACGAACAGCGAATAATGCAAGCAGTAAGGGGCATAAGAAAAGTTTTAAGTAGCTACTAATAGCTAAAGTTATAAAATACATCCGCCCCGCTCTGATATCCGCTTATTTGACTTTCTAATGACAGGAAATCAAAAAGTTGATATACGACATGGACTTGGTCTATTACATCTGGCGCAGTTGAAGCGGATTGTATAACTGTTTGAGTAAAAGGGGAGGTACGCTGGTATGCTATGTATAATTTATCGGTAAAGTATTTACCTACTTCGATCTCCGTACCTTGAAAACCACCTTCTCCACCTGCTACACTGATTATGTCTAATCCGAATTGTTCTCCGATTAAACCTTTAAGCTGACCTGCCGCCATAAGTGCTAATGCTTGTGTGGCTTTTTCTCCTAGGGAAGCCCTTTCATTAGCGCCGAGTCTCTCTGAGGATGTTCCAAATACTAGATAGGAGAAGATGTCATTTTGGTCTAACGGGGGCTCACTGGAAAGTTCTATATTTGGCTTTTCAGCAGTGCCACTTACATTTACAAATACATTCACATTTGATACCCTGTATAAAGCCGTTACATCTAGAAATGGATTAATCTCAGGGGTTCCTCGAAAGCTAACCTCACCCCTTTGTATTCTAAAGAGTTTTCCGAAAAACTCGTATGTCCCTCTAACTGTCGTGATGTTGCCCGTTATGATTAACGGATGAGTAAATTTTTTTGTGACTCCAATCTTCCCTTTTATTTCAATGTTTGCCCCTTTACCCTTTACCCATGCGTTTCCAGGAATATTGACATTTAAATCCATTGCCACGTTGTCTCTGTAGTAGTCTGTCTGTTCGGCTTCCCCGATTGTAAACTCTTCTTCTCCCTCATCAACAAATTTTATATCCTCAAGTTTCTTTGTGGGTAAATCTGGAATCTTAATCCGGGCTGCTCTAACTTTAGTGTTACCGACTATATTAATCTTGCCATCGCTGCCTTTTATCTCTATATCGCCATCAAGTCTTGCTGTAACTCCCTTAGGCATTACCTGCAAATTATTCATTTTGCCTTTTATGTTATAGGATAATTCATTGAAATTTATATCTCCTTCAAACGTTCCTTTGCCCTCGGCAGTTTGAATCTCTAGTGTTTTAAGAAACCCCTTTTCTCCCTCCATCTCAATAATTCCGTTCGTAATTTTAATTTCGTCTCTTAGTGAATTGACTCTTAGCAGAACGTCTTGAAGCTTCACCTGCCCCTTCACGTTAGGGCTGCTCACCTTTCCATATGCCCTGAAATCAAGAACAGCCAGCCCTTGGATGTTCTTTAGCTCTTCGTTTAACGTTACAAGCGGGCTCAGGTCAATACCGTTTGATTTCATTGTTAAATCGAAGGAAGCCTGATTTAGATTTTCTCTTATATTTCTAAGGTTGAGATCTACATCGGCTTTACCCCTTGCTAAAAGGATTTCCCTCCCGTTATCCTGAATACTAAGGTTGAGGTCTAATTGATTATTTAGGTAAGACGTATTTAAGTCGATTTTATCGGTTTTAAACTCCTTAAAGATAAGGTTTCTGGCGTTTACATTAGCGATTATGTTTGGTTTTTCTGCAGTGCCCTTTAAGCTTACGTTTCCCGAAACGACTCCTTGCAGCTCATTTGCTTCTTCATTTAATTTTGCTAGTGAGTTTAGATCAAAATCATTTGATTTGACTGTTAGATCAAACGCCGCTCCACTTAGGTTTTGTCCTATTTTTTTTAGGTTGAGGTCTATTTTAACTATACCGCTGCCGGTTAAGATTTCTCTGCCGTTTTCGGAAGCGCCGAAATTTAAATTGAGGCTCTTATTTGAGTAGGATAGAGATAGACCGGACTTAACGCTTTTAAACTCTCTAAATCCTAGATTCTCGGCACCTAAGTTAACCGTTATGCTTGGCTTCTCTAAGGTGCCCTTGAGGTTAATGGTTCCCGAGGTAATTCCCTCTATGGGGGGTTCAAGCCCTAGTATTTCGGAAATATCAATAAGGTTGACTTTCTTTAACTCTAAAACTGCGTTCATATTTCCATCAAAAGCTACATCGGCATTACCCAGGATGGAATTGTCTTTATGATAAAGATTAAGTGATTTAACAATTAATTTGTTTGGAGAGATTTTCATACCTATGGTGTCTTTATTTTCAATAACCTCATCTTTCAAGCTTAGCTTGATCTTCTCTATTTCCAGGGTCTTTTCCTTACTTGTAAGGTCGGCTAGCTTTAACTTTATTTGGTAGTTTCTCTGAGCGTCTTCTAAAATGGAGATGTTTCCTCTTAGTCCCTTGCCTTCGCTTTTTGATTGAAGCTCAATGCTCTTTATCTTTCTACCTTGAAATTTAATCTCTTTGAGATTTCCGTCGAGTTGAAGTTTTGGGCTCTCAGGGTTAGCCAGAGCATCTCCACTAAGATTGATTGATTTGACCTCGATGTTTTTATATCCGAAATCCGTAGCAGTGGTTGAGAAGATAACTCGAGGATTTTTAATGTCTCCCTGCACTCTGCCTGCTGATTTTAAGGAGCCTTTAATATCAACCTTGGGAAAGAACTTTGTTACAATGCTCAGATTATTGGTCTCGGCTTCATAGTTAAAGTCCATTCCGCTTTCTTTTCTAGCCCCTTTTGCTTTGAGTTTGAAAGAATCGGAGATTAGAGAAAGAGACCTTATATCCACTTTTTTTCTGTCGTATGAGGCATCAATCTGTCCACCGGTCAAGTTTAATCCATAGGCACTTGATGGCAGAATCTCTCCTTGAACGTTTGCTGTTAGGTTATCTAATACGTCTCCACTCAGCGGGATGAAGCCTTTAAGGTTAAGATTGGAGTTTATATTGCTTGTGTACCTCTCATCGCCCAGGATCAAAGCTAGATTGACACTGCTTAATTTTGAGCTGACATCGAGTTTTACATTCAACCTTGATCCCCCTACTAATCCCTTTAAAACTAATTCACCGGCTTTATTTCCCTTTAGTTGGAAATTATGCAGGTTTACATTAGCTTCCAGGTCCTCTATCTCCTTCCAGTTGCCGCGTGCATCGAAATTTGCATTTAGTCTTGCACTGAGATCGGTATTTAGAACCTTAGCATCTTTCTTTTTTTCTATAATGGCTAAAATTTCTGAGGTCTCTATATCTTTTAAGGCTATTTTAAAATCGAAATTATTTTCTCCATTCTTCTTAAGTATTCTATCCAGCCTGGCATTGCCATTAAAGGAAGTGTCTCCAAGCTCAGTTTCCAATACCCCCTTTTCTACTTCTATCTTAGTTTCGTCTATTTTAACTTTTTCAATCGAGCCCTTAACCCTTTTCCCCATGATTTGTGAATCAAGAAGCTTAAGCTTAACCTCGGCTTGAATATCTTCTAGGCTTTTATACTGTCCTTCGGCGTCTTCTAATTCTACATTTAAAACCCCTTTTTCTATATCAACGCCGTATGCCGCAGCATCGAACTTAAATATAGGTTCTATGAAATCATCAAGCTCCCCGTCGAATTTGATATTAATTCCATTGAGGTTGCCTGTTAAGTCCTTAATTCTAGAATTATCTTCGGTATAGATAAAGTTGGTTGATACCTCTTTAATATTGATCTGATTTTGATATAAGGATAAATCTCCTTTTTCCAAATCAAGATCAATCTTATCGGTTAAGTTGAACATCTTGAGTGAGAAATCTAATTCCTTAACGTTAATGTCAAGAATCTCTTCATTTTCGTTATTCACCACTGTGATTTTTGCATCGTTAAGAAGGGAATTCTTAATCAATATGCTCCATCTGAGAGGGTTTTTGATCCTTTCTTTTAATTCTCCACTTTCCTCTTTATCTAGTTTCTCAACATTCCAATTTCCATCTTTGTACTCTACGAAATTGATAGTCACACCCCTGGTCGTAACATTGTTCAAAGGGATTACTCGGCTAAAAAGCATTGAGCTATCAAGGATTAAAGGAAGAGAATATTGAACTAATGCTTCTTCAACGCTTACAAATGGTTTACCATCAATATTGAATGAAATGTTTTTAAGCCTAAGCCCGTGGATTAAATCACCCTCTATTTTCCCTATTCTGAATGTCTGTCCGGTGGAGTTGCTAATCGTTTTTTCTATGAAGCTTCTTAATGTGTCTCTAAAATAGTCTGTTTGTGAAAAGACATAGAGGCCTACAATTACGATGAGTAAAAAAACAAGTAATGATCCTATTGTTATTAAAACTTTATTGCGCATGACTTAAATTCGCATTATAACATAAAGAAGCTCTAATTAAGCATTAGAGCAAAATTATTGTATTTTTAGGCTTGATACTGATCTAATTTATTATAAAAGATACAGGTTTCTTAATCCTGCATCAAATGACAAAGGGTATCTATTAGGCAACTAATTACCTAAATTTTTCGATGAAACCGTTTCTTCCTTTTTGTCTGAGCCAAGATCTAGGACTAGCATCTTGCCGTCTGTTATAAGATTTGTTCCTCCGGAGGCAGTTGAAGGATTTTTTCTAGGGAGGTTCGGGCGCTCCACCATTAAGTAACCATCAACAAGCCCCGTATGCATCAGATCATCCCTTATTTTGTCTCGTTCACGGTCTACCAGCGGATCAACAAGGTGAATCCATTTTGTCCCTGCTCGGGAAACGCCGTAACCTATATCATGTGTCCCACCTCCTAGCCATACTTCTTGACCCTGATATGTTTCTTCCAGCTTCCATATCCTTACATGGTGACGTTTGGCAAAGGTGTTGCTCATTTTCTGAAATTCGAGGTCAGGCTCTTTGCCATCTAGATATAATTTAGAGAAAGGGGCTTCTTCGTATCCCTTGTCTCGCATCAGGGCGACGAAGGACTTCCAGCCTGTTTTAGCCTTTAGTTTAGCGGCTTGCACCCAACCGGCAGCCTCGAATGCAGCGACTGCATCTTCTCGCGATCCGATAAGCATCACATTTGTAACATCTGATGGGGAATTATCTTTGGTTTGCACCTGAGTCGGTAGCGAGTTAACAAGATCCACCAGGTAAGGGGTTGACTGCATGAGGGGCCAGCCCTTAAACTCTGGAATATTATTTAGGCGCTCAGGCGCCAATACAGTCAGAGTCATTTCTACACCGGGCTCGTATATGATCTCCCGTTGGACCGCGTATTTTGCGTAACCGAAGGTAACTGCCTCTATGAAAGGGCCTACAACCATGAGGGGGGCGGTAACCCATCCCATTACCCGCTCTGCCCAAGCCACCTTATTATTTTGCGTCCTAGCCTGCGTGCCAACAATTCTGCCTTCATCCACAGTCTCTTTTGCGTTGTCTACGGCTGTTACGTGCGTAATAATGCGAGTCTTGGAGCCGTCAGGGTGTACGAGAGTAGTAAACTCTAAATCTAATTCGGCTTGCGAAAATAAATTTGGTGCTGATTCAGCGTATAAGACAGTTCCCTCAACCTTTGTGCCGGGTGGCACAACGACACGGTCGTTTACCACGACAGGGGCTATCACAGAGGCTTCGACAGGATCGCCCGCCCGCGAGCTTCTACTCGAAACCGGAGTTATAAGTCGAATCAGAACCTGAGTGCCAGGACGAACGTCTCCTCCGAGAATAGCACGAACCTCTTCAATGTTTCCGGAATCGGAAGCCGCATAAAGTTTGTCTATTAGGCGGTTTATCCGCGCGATCTCGTCCTGGCTGAAGCCGTTCTGGGCGCCGTTTGCAATCAGAAGATCGACTATTTCTTCGTTTGAGGCGACCTCCGCCCAATCAAGCGGAGTATTGCCGTAGTTATCTTCTGCATTGACATCAGCGCCATTTGCTATGAGGAGCTCAGCCAGCTCCCAATAGGCTTCATCTAGTTTCGCTTTATTAGAGTAAATGGCCCCAACAACGACCCAGTGCAGTGCGGTGCGGCCGTCGGACCCCTTTTCTTTTACGTCGGCGCCTTTCTCGATTAACTCTGTGGCTTGCTCTATATACTCTAATGAAGCTCCGACGTTCTTCTGACGGGAAGCTTGAAATACAGCTTCTACCAAAGGAGTCTCTTTAGGGTCGTACCACGACGGCATTGGCTCAACCCTTGCACAACCGAGGGAAAATAATAGAAGGATTAGAACGGGAACTGTCTTCTTCATCATAGTGTTTATTAAAACCGTGGTTTCATTATACTGAAATAAACCCTTAAATGAAATATCTTAGTTAGGAGTTTTCTCTCATTCTAAATATAATTTGAGCCAAGATGCTAGTACCCTAGGAATTAGCACTCATCACGCACTTACTTATGCACGTAAGGTTTTACGGAATTTAATCTATTTTGAGTTGAATAAAGGTTATTATTAAAAATCAAAGTTCTTATATAGATTTTAAAACGCCTGACCTATGCTAAAAAAGAATTGATACCTTCTAATTCCAGGCTCGGGATTAAGCGCATACCCAAAGTCGAACCTTATAGGGCCTATTATCGTGTTATATCTCAGCCCTATGCCCGGAGCGTATTTGAGCTGATCGAGTTTATATTCAAACTCATTGGTGTAAACATTTCCGTAGTCAAAAAAAACAACTCCACCGAGATCTTTGTAGATTGGAAATCTTATTTCAAAGCTTCCAACGAGGAGTGAATTTCCTCCTATAGGGTCTTGGTTTGCATCAAGGGGTCCGAGTTTCTGGAAGGGAAAGCCTCTCATGCTTGTACTCCCTCCTGCAAAGAATCTTTTAAATATTGGAACGGAGAATGTACCATCGCCGCCAAATGGTTGTATGAATCCAACGGTAATGCTTTTTGCAAACACAAGGTTTAGGAGCTCTTTGTACCCTATAAGTTGAAGAGTGCCTTTAACATAATTCACCTGCGACCCAAGTGCCTTAAAGGAAGGTTCCAGCACAAATATAGCCACGGTACCGTTCCTAGGGTTAAGGATATTGTCTGTTGTGTTTATAGATACACCGAAATTAAAAAAGGTTACAAAGTAATTATTACGTTCAATGAATAGTTCCGTTTCATTTGATACATTTGAGAGACGGGATGCCTGAACATTAAAAGAGCCGAACGCGTTAAAAAATTGTGAAAATCTCTTTCTGACACCTACTGTGCCTACTATGCTTCCAGCATCAAACCCAGGGAAATCGTCTCTCTCGAAATTTAGGCTTGCAGAAAGCTCGGAGCCCCCACCTATTATATAAGGCTGGAGTAAATTCACTAAAAATCTTTGGGTAATGAAAGAGGCGCTGGCTGAAACAGAGAGTCTTCTTCCGCCACCCAAAAAGTTTCTCTTAGTCCATACGACTTGACCTCTGAAGAGGTCCTCTGTGCCGAAACCTGCACCTATTTTAACCTC
Source organism: Candidatus Dadabacteria bacterium (assembly GCA_022615255.1). Classification (GTDB taxonomy): domain Bacteria; phylum Desulfobacterota_D; class UBA1144; order Nemesobacterales; family CSP1-2; genus CSP1-2. The sequence continues at coordinate 8,566 of JAKEHC010000109.1, forward strand.
GCCCAATTTCCTCTCTTTTACCTTTACGTTTACATTTGCTGTCGCTGTCTCCTCTTTTAAATCGGTATCAATTAGCACGGAGCTAAAAAGTCCAAGTTGAAAGATTCTTGACTGTGTGTCATCGAGTTTTTTCGCGGAATAAATATCTCCTTTTTCAAATGTGGATTCCCGTGTTATTACGTAGCTTTGAACCTTCTCGTTTCCTTCTGCAGTTATAGAACCGAATCTATAAAGCAATCCAGGATTTACCTTTAAACTAACCTTTGCCCATTTTTCTTTTCTATTTACGATTGCTTCTCCTTCGATGACTGGATTCGGGTAACCGTTATTAGAGAGGACGGCTGAGATTACAAGCTTGGCTTGTTGATATTTTATTGAGGAAAAATCTTTATCAACCTTAATGGGTAATGAATCTAGGATATCCTTTTTGACCTCTTCATTTAGATATTCTGGCAAATCTATATTTAAATCTTTAAGAATAACGGGTTTACCCTCTTCTATCTTAATTGTAATTTCTACACAGTCTTTTGTATCATTGTATTCGAGGCTGTACTCAGCCTTTGCGTCGTAATATCCGTGGTCTCCATAGAGCCTATGTATTCTGAGCATATCGTCTTTTAGGATTTCCTCATCAAACTCAGGGTCTGTAGCCCAAGGTTTAATCGATGGGAATTCCGTTCCTATCTTTTCTTTTATTTCCTTGATGGAAACGTGTTCTGCGCCTTTTACCTTTATTTTTGTGATGCTAACTGTTTGGTTGTTGGTTTCACTAAGGGCTAAGCTTAAAGAGAGAGAGAGGGAAATTACAAAAAGAGAGAAAGTAATAAACGTCTTTCTAAATTTTTCCATTAGACGTGCGATGACCTCGTTTTTCTTCTCTTTATATTTAAGCTGCTTGATTAGAGTTTCTATTATGCTGAACCCCTGTTAACATTCAAGAGTAGGTTATAGAAATGCTGCACTCCCGCTTATTATGGGTTTTTGTCACATTTTTAATTTTTGGGTAGACGGTTTCCTTTACTCTTACACAAAATTCGAGTATTGTAAGCACAAAGTATATCTTACGAGCGTAATAAGTTTGAGGAGTAGGGGATGAATATTATTGACTCTAGAGTTAACTGCAGACCTAATTGGAAATATTTGATTCCATCATTAATAACCCATTGGAAATTTCCCTTAGAAGATTCCATCCATGAACTAGGCAAAGTTTATCTATCTATCTATCTATCTATCCACAAATAGCACGCTTCTCAGGAATTGGCAAGAATTTAGCTACATTTCTTCTGAGTCGCATTATCCTCTTGTCTCTGGACCTGTCATTGCAAGCCGAAGCCCTGAGCGTCAGCGAAGGGGCAACGAAGGGGAAGCAATCTCACCCAAAGTGTCATTACGAAAACGCAGTAGGGAACGCATATATGCGTTCCCTACCCGTCCCAGCAATTGTATTTAATTAATCTGGCTATAAAAACCAATTAAAGGAGGCATACAAAAATGAAGAGGTTATTTGTTTTTTCAACTGTTTTAGGGATGATTTTTGGTTTGTTATCTCTGACAAGCATGCCAGCCTTTGGCAACCACGACCCTAACGTGATACACGCATGCGTTAAAAACAATAATGGTGTCCTCAGTGTTGTCAGCGATCCAAGCCAGTGCTCGTCAAATGAAACCCCGATTGAGTTACAGAAGGCTGGGGCAGGGGATGAAGATACCTGTCCGGATGACATGGTAGAGGTAGGGGATTTTTGCATAGACAAGTATGAGGCACAGGTGGTTGATAGTGACGGAAACCCGGCAGCCCCCACTGATTGCAGTGAGAACGGCAACGACTGTACTGGGATGATATTTGCCAGGAGCGTAGCTGGGGTTACACCCTCAGGTAGTTTCACCTGGTTTCAGGCACAGCAGGCTTGTTTGAATGTAGGGAAGAGGCTACCCACAAATGCAGAGTGGCAGGGGGCAGCCGCAGGGACTCCTGATACCGGCGGAGCGGATGATGGTTCAACGACTTGCAACACCGTCTCAGCAGGAACGGTAGTTTCTACAGGTTCACGCTCAAACTGTGAATCAAACTTTGGAGCATTTGATATGGTAGGTAACCTATTTGAGTGGGTGGCAGACTGGATACAGGATAACCCTGATAGTGATAATGTAAGCAGTATATCCACTGCTCTTTATGGCATGGACATAATCTTCGGAATAGATGAGGCGTTTCCTGTGGAGGACAGATTTCCAGCGGCGCTTCTTCGTGGTGGCGATTCCGGCATCTCCGCTAGCGCCGGGGTCTTCTCACTCGAAGCCGACCTTGCGCCCTCGGCCTCGGGCGTCGTCCTCGGCTTCCGTTGCGCTCGTAATCTTTGAAATGTAGGGGCAGGTCTTGCGCCTGCCCTTTTTGGGCAACCGCAAGGGTTGCCCCTACAATGACTCACCACAGGCGGGCGCTAGCCCGCTCGCATGGGGTGTATTTGTGTAGGGGCACGTTGCAACGTGCCCCTACACATGATTCTGGAACGCTTACATAGCTGTATAAATGTAGCGGAGGGCTTTAGTCCTCAATTTCCCGCTCCCATATGAATTGTAAAAAGAATAGGCTTTGAATGTTAATCTACGGTGAGTATAGCTTAATTTTTAATTTTGGGTTGACATATCATCTGTTTTGTGATAAAAAAATGCCAATGCTTTTTAAGTGGATCGCCGCCATCGCTTTAGTAATTCTTTTACTAAATGGCTGTGGAGGAACGACAGCATCCCATACTAAATCTACCTATCTAAGTGGCATTGGTTTTTATGACCAGGGTAAGAAATCTGAGATTGAAGGAACCAACGAAGCTGATATTATTCAGGAAAAAACCGAATCAACATCAGGCGGAAAGTCACTTCATACAAAGGAAATGCCCTCTAGTTTCCTTTTACTCGAGCCGGATCCTGAGACATGGAGGGCGTATAATTACTATTTTCAAGTAAGAAGGAGGATATATCAGAATCTTCCCGGAATAATACCTGAAAGCGAGTTTGACATACCTGTAGTTTTAAACGATAAGGTTCGCTACTTTCTTGCCTACTTCCAATATACAAGGCCAGATATATTTAGCGAATGGCTTTCCCGCTCAGGAAAATACATTCCTATGATGACAGTGATTTTGGAATCAAAAGGGCTGCCGAAGGACCTAGTTTATCTAGCTATGATAGAAAGCGGGTTTAGCGTGCGAGCCAGGTCTCATAAGGGAGCTGTCGGACCGTGGCAGTTTATCAATTCCACCGGCAGAAGATATGGACTTAGGATTGACTCGTGGGTTGATGAAAGGATGGACCCGGAAAAATCAACCCGAGCCGCTGCGGATTATCTCCAAGATCTTTATATCATGTTTGAGTCTTGGGAGCTTGCCGCCGCCGGATATAACACTGGTGAAAACAGAATAAAATCAGCGATTGAGACATACAGGGTCTCAGACTTTTGGGAGATATCTGAATATACTCTACCAGAAGAGACTAAAGATTATGTCCCAAAGCTCATGGCGGCGTTGATAATTGCGAGGAATCCTGAGAAATACGGTTTTACTGGGATTGAGTACCATGAGCCCGAGCCATTTGATAAGGTGAGTGTTCCCCCTCAAAGAAGCTTAAAGGAAATAGCACGAATTACCGGCGTTAGTTATGAAAGGCTGAGGGAGCTTAATGCAAGCTTGATAGTGGGCTCTACTCCTCCAGGCAATGCCTACGAGATCAATGTCCCTCTAGGCTATGGACGGGTTATAGCGGCGAATTATGATGAGATTGAAGCCTCAGAGAAGGTAGAAATAAAAAGTCGCGTAACCAGACATGATGTAATCAGGTATAAAGTTAGACGAGGTGATACTCTTAGTAAGATCGCATCGAGATACGGTGTAGGTGTATCTAGTCTAAAGAGGGCAAACGGCATGAGAGGAACAAGCTTAAGAATAGGACAGGTTCTGAGAATACCAAGTGCCAGAGGCAGTGCTTATGCTAGGGATTATGGTAAGAACAGCACTGTGAAAAAAGGTGGTAGTGTAAAAAATGTAAAAAAAGCAACAACGCGGTATAAGGTTAAGAAGGGAGATACAATTCAAAAAATCGCTAATAGATTTGGCGTTCAAGTTTCGAGCTTAATTAAGGTAAACAATAAAAGTAAGGCTGGAAATCTAAGAGCGGGAGAGTTTCTCATTATTCCAGGGAGCAGTGCTGTCGCGGTATCTTCTAGTAGAAATAAGGCGTCTCAAAAATCGGATATCAAAAACATGGTTAATTACCGGGTGAAAAACGGGGACACGCTCTGGAAGATAGCGAGCAGATATGATGTTTCGGTCACTCAAATAAAAAGGTGGAATAATCTTAAATCTAGTAAACTCGCGGCTGGGGAAAAACTGAGAATTTATGCGGATTAAACCTAGGTATTAGTTCTAATCGCATAGAATAGACATTAATACGTAAGATGGCTTCACCCTTAGTAGTTTGTACTGGAATAATCCATTGAATCACGAGTTATGGACTTTATAAAAGAGGCATTTTAGTCTTACCCCCATTCTAATTTTTTCTATCTCAGACTTGCTTGTACGGGCTTTTTTCTTGACATCTTTCCTTGAATCCATCACCATTATTTTAAAATAATAAAGGGCACAAAGATGGAATTCGAAGCCGTAATAGGTCTTGAGGTTCATGCACATCTTTTAACGGACTCCAAGATTTTCTGCACTTGCTCTACAAAATTTGGGGCAAAGCCAAATACTCAGGTATGTCCAATCTGCCTCGGAATGCCCGGGGTTTTACCTGTTTTAAACAAGAAGGTATTAGAATGTGCAATCCGCGCAGCACTGGCGGCAAACTGTGAAATCTCAAATAAATCAAGATTTGCGCGTAAAAACTATTTCTATCCAGACCTTCCGAAAGGATACCAAATCTCTCAATATGAAGAACCGCTTTCCACACATGGCTGGCTTGAGATCAAATCAAATGGCTCAAAGAAGAGAATTAGAATAAAAAGGATTCATCTTGAAGAGGATGCCGGCAAGCTTATTCATGAACACTCGCAAAACTGGAGCTATGTTGACCTGAATCGCGCTGGAGTGCCTCTTATTGAGATTGTGAGCGAGCCCGATATTTCTAACTCAGAAGAGGCAGTTACATATCTCAAAAAGCTCCGTTCTATTTTGATGTATATCGGAGTTTGTGACGGAAATATGGAAGAGGGAAGTCTGAGGTGCGATGCTAATGTTTCCGTTCGTCCTAAAGGCAGTGAAGAGCTTGGAACCAAAGCTGAAATAAAGAACGTAAACTCTTTTAAGTTTGTGCAAAAGGCGCTTGAATATGAGATTAGAAGGCAAATCTCAGTTCTCGAAAGCGGAGGCAAGGTTGTTCAGGAAACCAGGCTTTTTGATTCTGATCAGGGGGTTACGTTTTCGATGCGTTCAAAAGAAGAAGCGCACGATTATAGATACTTCCCTGACCCTGACCTTCTTCCTCTACTAGTCGAGGGAAAGTGGGTTGATGAGATAAGAGAATCTCTTCCTGAACTGCCTGATGTTAGACTTGAGAGATTTATAAAAGAATACGAGCTGCCGGCGTACGATGCAGAAATACTGACGGCGTCGAAAGAGGTAGCGGAATATTTTGAAGAGTGCTTGAAACACTACGACCAACCAAAAAAAGTAAGCAACTGGATAATGACGGAGGTTTTGAGAGAGCTTAAAGAAGAAGAGGGAATCAAAACGTTCACGGTTACTCCAGAAAGGCTAACTGAACTCATAAAGCTCATAGATGACGGTACCATAAGTGGTAAGATTGCGAAGGATGTCTTTTCAGAGATGGTTTCGTCTAAGAAGAGGGCAGGGGAGATAGTTGCTGAAAAAGGCATAAAACAGATAAGTGATCAGGGAGAGATTGAGGCTATTATCTCTCAAGTTATTGAAAAAAACCAGGATGAGGCTTCTAGGTATAGAGCAGGTCAAGAAAAGCTTATTGGTTTTTTTGTAGGCGAGGTTATGAAGGCTACACAGGGAAAGGCAAATCCCAAGATAGTAAATGAAGTTCTAAGGAAAAGGCTTAAGGAAGCCTAATCGCAAATAACAGTTAATCGCATGATATTAGGTCAAAACTAATTAAAGCTGTGTGTTTCGTGAACCGTGATTAGTGGTTCAAGTCCTGGTGCTCAAGCCACAATTCACGAATCACGAATTTAATATTAGGCTGCGAGTTTCTCCTTTTCTCTCCCAAGTGCTTCCGTATAGAGTCTCTTAATCTCATTCATGATTTGATCCCTCACCCATGATACCTTTTCTGGTGAAGGATGCCTTTCTTTCTCAAACACAAGTGGAGGACCAAACTTTAGCCTTGCCTTTGCCGGTTTAATAATCTTTGTTTTTCTGGGGAGAGCCTCAAAGGTGCCGCTTATTCCCACGGGGATTACTGGGAAGCCCGTCGCAAGGGCAATCACAGCTACCCCTTCTTTTCCATCTCCTATACTTCCATCTCTGGATCTCTGTCCCTCTGGAAATATGCCAAAAAGACCTCCCTCGCGAAGGATTCTAATTGTCTTTAGTAATGCGGCTCTATCGTTCTCGTCTCTTTTTACAGGGATGCAGTTTACTAGATCACACATTATTCGAAACATGAGATTTGAGTTATAAACATCTGCGGCGGCGAGGAACACGACGGCTCTTCGTCTTTCGTATATCGAGGCTGCATTGATGATAAGACCATCAAGGTGAGAGAAATGATTTGCGGCTATAATCGCCGGTCCGGTTTCAGGAATATGGTGTGCGTCTATATACTCCGCCCCTAGATAGCCTTTGAAAAATAGATTGACGAAAACCGCTATCCAATAATTCCTATGGTTGAGCTTAACTTCCCTATATGGGTAGCGTGCTGGATTTATTAAATCGCTTCCTATGTTTCCTATGGTTTCTGCTAATAATATAAACCTATTCATCTTTATTCCGTTGCTTCATATTATTCTTTGTGTGATTAATTGTGCATTTTTAACCATAAAAAGCAAGACATACGGAGATCTTATTGGAATTTTAGTATACCATTAAAAAAGCCTTTTATCATAGAATTAAAACCTTCTCCGATTGATTTGACAACCATTTGTTTAATATGTATTTTCACCTCCGGCAGATGAAAGCACTCCTTGCTTTAGAAGATGGGACCTATTTTGAGGGTGAAGGGTTTGGTGCTGAAGGGGAAACCTATGGGGAGGTTGTGTTCAATACATCAATTACGGGCTATCAGGAGATTCTTACCGATCCTTCGTATAATGGTCAGATTGTAGTTATGACTTATCCAGAGATCGGAAATTATGGGGTTAACCTGGAGGACGTTGAGTCAATAAGACCTTTTGTGAGAGGCTTTGTTGTAAATGAATATTGGCCGACTCCAAGCAATTGGCGATCGACTGAGGATTTAGGATCTTATCTTTCTAGATACAGTATAGTAGGGATACAAGGCATAGACACAAGAGAGCTTACAAGGAGAATTCGCACATATGGGGCGCAGCGTGGTGTTATATCCACGGTTGATTTAGACCAAGAAAGCTTGTTAAGAAAGGTACGTTTATCCCCTTCTATTATAGGGGTAGACCTAGCTACGGAGGTAAGTTGCACCGAACCATATATTTGGGATACCGGCAGTGATAGGTGGGGAATTACACATGAAAAAAAACCGGATCCTAAAAAACGCCCGAGGGTCGTTGCCTATGACTTTGGCATAAAGCGGAATATCCTAAGGAGGCTCGTGGATGTTGGGTGTGAGGTACGGGTTGTCCCTTCTCGTATGCCGCCTCATGAGGTTCTCTCCATGAATCCGGATGGTATAGTTTTATCTAATGGTCCGGGCGACCCTGCTGCCGTATCATATGCAATCGAGAGCGTAAGGACGCTTATAGATAAGAAACCCATTTTTGGAATATGCCTTGGGCACCAGATAATCGGCTGGGCTCTTGGTGGAAAAACATTCAAGTTAAAGTTTGGGCACAGGGGCGCTAATCAGCCGGTGAAGAATCTTCTTACAGGCGGTGTTGAAATTACATCACAGAATCATGGGTTTGCAGTGGATGCGGATTCCTTGGGGAGTAACGTTGAGATTACCCACGTTAACCTAAACGACAACACTGTAGAGGGATTAAGGCATAAGGAGTACCCCCTTTTCTCAGTCCAGTACCACCCCGAAGCCTCGCCCGGCCCTCATGACTCAGCCTATCTTTTTGGGGAGTTTTTAAGGCTTATGGAGGAGAATAGTTAGGAATAGAAATTATAGGATGCTATGAGCGAGACTCGTCACTTACCCGATTGTGAAACACCGATATTCGGGGTTTTTAACCCCGTAAAGGAGGACTTTAAATCTCCCTAAGTCCCTCTTTGAAAAAGAGGGACTTCGTGCGAATGGGGACATGGTATATAAGTAACTGGGCAGCCAACTTTGGTCAGCACGACTAATCCATTGCCGAAATTCTTTGAATAAGCTCGTTTGATATGTTAGCTTAATTAAACAAGGTTTATCAAATGTTTGGCATTGGAACGAGTGAAATATTAATAATACTCTTAATTGCGCTCCTTGTTCTTGGACCAAAGGAGATACCAAAGATAGCGAGGACACTCGGAAGAACGATGAGAGAGTTTCAGAGGGCTACTGACGAGCTTAAACACACAATAGATTCGGAGATTGATCTTGACGAAGAAAAAGCAAACACAAAGCCCAAAGAAAATCCAGCAGAAGAAAAAAAGATGACGGATTCTTAGGCCTATAAGAACGTCATTTTATAGACGTAGATTGTCAATTTGATTTTTTGTCATTTCCATTAAATTTTTTGGGTATTATTTTTCAACACCTTGGAGGAAGCGACATGGCTAAGAAAGGAAATTCAACATTAAAAAATAACGGATATGAAGCGGCACTTAAGTACCCGTTGTTTGACTCTATTTTTAATCGTCGCTCTCGTCGTTTTGGCCTCGGCATGGAGCTGGCAGATAGTTCATTAGGGTTCAAATCATCTGCTCCGCCTATTCCCCTTGGTGAGGTCGAGGAGGCGCTTCTTGTATGGGCAGGAACAGGTCTAACGGGGCTATGTCTAGCCGATTTGCCTCCTGAGACAGGTATTGATCTTTTATGCCAGTGGACTGGCCGCACCTGGCCCTCGGCATGTAACAATCATGGCACCGAACTATTCTTCACAAATGATAAGGGGCTATATTTTGTGAACGTTAAGGGAATGCTCCCTAAAGACAAGGAGCTTGACCTCTTTTTCAAAATGAATCGTGCGGAAAAGATAGAGCGTCTCTTAGAGCTTTATCGGGAGAGTTTGGTAAAGCTAGAGGACGGTAGAGCCAATCTTCCTGACAAGATGCCTGGTCTATTTGATTTTAATCAGTGGAATACAAACAAACCGGGAACGACAACATTCATACCGGTAACGGACGTAACAGAGGAATATCTGAATCTGCTCCATTTATATTGCAGCAACTCCTACGCCTTTCAGATTACCGATGACCTTACTGGAAAACCAGCAGGGATTGATCACTGGATTAAGGAGGGCAGGATCAAGGAGAATGTAAAGCTCTCACTTTTTGACCTTGAGGTGAGAATTCTAACTGGACTCAACGTTGAGCAGGCTTTTATATGTCAAAACATGAGTCTAGCCCTTCAGGCGCTCGGTCTTGCAGGCTGGACTTTTAGCGGTTTTATACCACGGTTTGCCATGGGCGCAGCCCCACAACTGTTTAAGGGCTTGGGATTTAGATTTATTCAACCCAAGAAGGGAACCATTGACCCTCCACAGACAGTACCGGTTGGAAGAGATGGTGTATTTCAGGGGTATTGTCCTCCCTATTACAAGGATATGAGCGAGGCAGTTGATTCCTTCCTGGAGCATAAAGAGAGCGCATGGAAACCAGATAAGCCATTCCCCTATCAGGAGCCTGAAAAACTGCTTATGAAAGCCCCTAGACCTACTAAAAGAACAATCCAGATTGTTAAGGATGTCGCCAATTATATCTACGATACATACGGAAGGTTCCCCGCCTTTGTTGATCCGATGTTTATGCGCCTTGTATTTCAAGCAATGCATTTAGACCTTGACTTCTACGATAAGTACTATCCAAAGGGCTCCTATTCGGACATGCATCTTGATCACTTCAAACTATTTCATCCTGATATACAAGATCCGTTTGCACATAAGGTAGAAAAGAAGAGAGTTAGGGTTAGTCAGCCTAAAAAAACAAGTGAGGCTGTAAAACCAGAAATATCAAATCACAAACTCCAAACAAATCCAAAATACTAAATTCAAAATGTTTGGTGCTTGGAATTTAGGGCTTAGTGCTTGTTTATGATTTGGTGCTTGTGATTTGATTATTGGTGATTGCTTTATCTGTTCGTTCATGAAGCTCAGTTATTATGGCTAAATAGTTAAGCGCAGCTATAGCCCATGAAAACGCCCGAGGAATATGTCGAGAGTTTAAGAAGGCTTAATCCCATAGTTTATATGAAGGGCAAGCTGGTTGGGAGCGTTCCAGATGAACCCCTTCTAAAACCTGGCATTAATGCCATCTCACTTACATATGAGTATGGTTTAAAACCTGAGTATAGAGACATTATGCATGCTACCTCTCACATAAGTGGTAGAGAGGTAAGCCGCCTCCTTCACATAAATACAAATACCGATGACCTATTAAAAAAGCTTGAGATGACGAGGCTTCTTTGCCGGACTGCAGGCTGTGCGCAGAGATACTTAACGCATGACGCTCTTAATGCTCTCTATGAAGTAACACATAGAACGGATGAGGAGATTAACGCAGAATATCACCAGAGGTTGCTCGATTACTTGCAGTACCTACAAAACGAAGACCTAACGACATCTGTCGCTATGACTGACGCCAAGGGCAATAGAAGTAAGAGACCCCATGAGCAACAAGACCCGGATTTATATCTAAGGATTGTTGAAAGAAAAAGAGACGGGATTGTTGTGAGAGGAAATAAAGCCATTGTAACGGGGGCTCCTTACACGCACGAGATAATAGTCCTGCCTACAAGGTCTATGACCGAAGACGATAAGGATTATGCGGTCTCATTTGCTGTCCCCATAGATGCCGATGGAGTTGAGATGGTATCCCGTCAGGCAGGTCGTCCGGATGATTCTTCCGCTGAGCTTAGCTCGCGTTATGGGCAGGCAACGGCTTTGATACTCTTTGACGACGTATTCGTCCCTTGGGAGAGGGTGTTTTTAGCCGGCGAGTGGCAGTTTGCGGGAGCGTTAACCGAATCTTTTGCTATTCATCACAGGCTGAGCTGTATAGGGGCAAGGGCTGGGCTTGGGGATATGCTTATAGGTGCCTCCGCCTGTATGGCTGAGTGTAACGGGCTTGACCCGAAAAATGTGGGGCACATTCGCGACAAGATATCAGAACTTATAAAATTTGTTGAATCCTTCTATGCCTGTGGAGTTACCTCATCTGTTTTTGGAAAGGAGACTCCCGCCGGGAATTTCCGCCCTGATCCTGTTTATGCAAACATTGGAAAGCTTCTTCAGGGGCTTCACATATATGATATGTTTAAAATTTCGCACGAGGTCTCCGGCGGAATCCTTGTAACATCACCTTACCCGGAGGATATGGAGGTTCCGGACGTTAAAGAAAAGCTTTCGAGATACCTTAAGGGTAGAGAAGACATACCTGCTGACCATAGGCTTAAGATTGCAAGGCTACTTGAGGATATAACGGCATCTTATCAGGGGGGATGGTACTCAATGATAAGTATTCATGGAGGAGGCTCTCCCGAAGCCGGAAGAATAGAGATAATGCGCAAGTATGATTTGGAAGAGAGAAAGTCTCTTGTTGAAAGGATTACCGGCATTAAAAAAGAGGAATAGTGAGAAAATTATTAATTTATTGGGAGTTCATCCACCAGGTTTTCTATTTGACGATGGCGCTAAGGTGATAAATTCCACCCTTCTTGAAATCGAGCACATAGATTTCACCATTTTCATCCTCTCCAAAGCTACTGACGAGCAGCGGTGTATCTAAAAACTCGGCCCATTCCCAATCTTGTTTCTGGTTTCTTTTAAGTCCCCATATCTTTCCTGAGCAGAAATCTCCAAAGAGATATGTGCCTGAAATGCTTTGATACCTTTTCCCCCTGTAGACGTATCCTCCTGTGATGGAGCACCCTAGTTCGTGATTATACTCAAGGATAGGCATTGCCAGGGTTTTTTTATCATATCCTTTGGGCAACTCAAAATCGTGAAACCCCTCCATGAGGTCCCAACCATAATTTTCGCCACCCTTGCTATCCCCGAGCTGAAAATGAATCTCCTCCCAGTCATCCTGCCCGACGTCGGCTATATACATATCGCCTGTAACAGGATCAAAGGAAAACCGCCATGGATTCCTCACGCCATAAGCCCAGATTTCTTCGCGTATATTCTTTTTCAGAGCAAATGGATTATTTTTTGGAATTCCATATGGTTCTCCGCTATCCACGTCAATCCTGAGCATTTTCCCTAAAAGGACATTTTTGTTCTGGGCATTCCCCCAAGGGTCGCCTGCTCTACCCCCATCACCCATTCCAATGTATAGATAGCCATCGGGTCCAAACTGCAACTGCCCGCCGTTATGGTTTGAGGCGGGCTGATCGATCTTCAGTATTATCCTTTCACTATCTAACAAGGCTTTATCCAGGTTGTCACTGACCTTGTACTCGGAAATTACAGTATCACCATTCAGGTCTGTATAGTTCACAAGGAATCTACCATTTTGCTTATACTTGGGATGAAATGCCACGCTAAATAATCCTTGCTCAGACCCCTTAGAACGCACTCGAGAAACAATATCTAAAAAAGGCTTGGATAAAACCTTGCCTTCTTTTATGATCTTAATCCTTCCCTCTTTTTCAACGACAAATATCCTTCCGGAGTCATCTTTGGCGTTAGTGAGATAAGTAGGTTCACTAAATCCTGAAGCTACTGGTTTAAGCTCAAGCCTTGCCCAGGGTTGAACTGTAACCGCATTTTTTCGATTAATGTCATCATTCCGGCTACTTTTGCCGGTCGTTATGTCAAGAAATAGAGCCAGAACGATAAGAATTATACCCACCGAAGAGATTCCCATAAAAAACTTTCCACGCATTTTATGATCCTCCATTGCAGGGTTTCCACTTGTGGCTGTATTATTATAATACTACATCCTATCCTCCCCCGGTTTAACCGGGGGGATTGCGGCAGGGTTATTGATTTACTTTAAAAGCATAACAAAATTGACAAACTATTCTACCTTGGTTTATTCTTCAGCTATCGAAAAGGGGTTACACTCAGAAAAGAGACTTAAATATCATGATAGAGGTTTCCTTAATAGAAGATAATTCTAACTACCTAAAGGAGCAGCTTGATGTAATGAGGGCGGCCTTTTTGCGAAACTTTATGTTATATCAAAACAGAGACTTAGAAAAAAGCTTTAAACCTTCATCTCCTGAAATTCGCATCTATATAAACCTGCTTCAAGGGTTACTTCCGGAAATACTATTTAGGGCACTCGGCGATGACCTTGCTGACTCGATAAGTGGAGGTTTTTTAAATGCATTTCTTAAGCCCAATTCCCAAGAATCTCCTTCCCTAGTTTTCCAGTTTGTTGGTACAGGTAGATCATTTGAGTTTAAAATCACATCCAGGGATGAAAAGGCTTTGGAAGAGGCACCAGAAAAGCTGATTGAAAAATTACTTAGTGTTATAGGTGCGGAGGACCTTCCTCCTGAATCAATCCTGTTTCAGACTTACAAGTACGAGAACGGAAATTGGTTGGAACTAAAATAACATATCTTTATTTTTAATTAAGAAGTTGACTTTACGAATAAAATTTTAAAAAAGGACAAGTAGCGACATGATTATAAAAGATTGGATGACGCCTAATCCAGTAACGGTCCACCCAGACACAGGGGTAAAAACGGCTTTCAGGCTGATGAAGAAGGGGGGGTTTAAACAACTTCCTGTGGTCGAAGAAGGAAAGCTGGTAGGAATAATTACAGATAGGGATCTTCGTAGACCCGATCTGGTAGACGAGATTCAGTCCTGGGAACAGCTATATAAGCTAGATGACACATTTAAAGTAAGGGGAGTAATGACAACAGACGCCATAACGGTACGAGAAGATGAAACTATTGAATCAGCATGCTTAATACTAAGGAAGAAAAAATTTAATGCTCTTCCTGTTGTCTCAAATACAGGAGAGCTTGTAGGCATATTAACAGTTCTTGATGTACTCGATGCTTTTATTGATTTCTTGAAATTAGAAGGGAAATAAGATTGATAGTTATCGGATCAGTATTTTTAATTAGTTCTTAATCTTCAGTGCAAAGCTTTATCCTAATATAATCTCGACGTATTTGAACGACAAATACCTAATATCTAATCCTCAATATCTAAAATATCTAATTCCTAATGCGATTGACTGCTTAGGTCTCTTTGAGACCCATTAATACCTGTGATAGAATCCAACGAATATGGAAACAAGGTCAATAAGGGGTTTTAACGATATACTTCCGGATCAAGTTAAGAGATGGCAGCACCTGGAGGAAATGGCTAGAGCTATATTTGAAGTTTACGGATTCTCAGAAATAAGGACGCCAGTAGTTGAGTTCACAGAGATTTTCTCAAGAAGCCTCGGCACAACAACCGATATAGTTGAAAAGGAGATGTATACGTTCACAGACAGGGACGGGTCATCAATTACGCTCAGGCCAGAAGGGACTGCCGGCGTCGTAAGGTCGTTCATAGAACACTCTATGTACGCTAAGTCTCCTATATCAAAACTCTACTACATGGGTATGATGTTTAGGCACGAAAGGCCGCAGAAAGGACGATATAGGGGTTTTTATCAAATCGGCGCGGAACTTTTTGGCTCAAAAGAGGCTCTTGCAGATGGAGAGATAATAGCAATGCTCTGGAGGTTTTTTGAGAAGATTGGAATAAGCCCCTTCCTCAAACTCGAAATAAGCTCTCTCGGAGACCAAAACTGCCGTCCCTCTTACAAGCAAGCGCTCGTTAGGTTTTTCATGCCTAGAAGTAAAGAGCTCTGCGATGATTGTCAGAAAAGGCTTGAGCAAAATCCGCTAAGAATCCTTGACTGCAAGAAAGAGGGATGTAGAGAAATTGCTGAGGGCGCTCCTTTGATCCTTGATAATCTATGTGACGAATGTGAAGAACATTTCAATTCGGTTAAAGAATCCATAAAAAAGATCGGAATTCCGTATGTTCTCAATCCCCGAATTGTGAGAGGGCTTGATTATTATACTAGAACGGTTTTTGAGGTGACGACTGAGGAGCTTGGGGCTCAGAATGCAGTGGGGGCAGGCGGCAGGTACGACGGGCTAGTTGAGGAACTAGGCGGTCCGCCTACACCTGCTATTGGGTTTGCTCTTGGTATGGAAAGAATGATACTGCTTCATGAAAAGATGTTTCCTCGGGGATTTAAGAAGGAGGCTCAGGCTTTTATAGCTTACCTTGGGAGCGAAGCAAGAGAGAGAGCCTTTTTACTTGCACACCAATTCAGGAAAGAGGGTGTATTCGTTGATTTGGACTATGAAGATAAAAGCCTTAAAAGTCAGCTTAAACGAGCAGATAAGCTTGGAGTTAGGTATACGATGATCATCGGGGACGAAGAGCTAAGGCGAGGCTTA
>JAKEHC010000110.1 GCA_022615255.1 Candidatus Dadabacteria bacterium
GGTAATAAGCGATAAACTGCTTATTGGGAGGGTGTTTCTTGGACCTTATCAGAAAGGAACTGAGATGTTCACATTCTGCATGGTACGCGAGTACACTTTCGACGATATGAATGTGGACGATCACCGCGAGCTCTTTGACAGTGCAAAGGTGCCCAAACCGGACTTGATTGAAGGGGTCTGGGACATGGCTGCAGTGAGCAACAGCAACCATCGCACTGGGGCTGCCAGGCTCGAATTTGATGTCAAGCCTGATGGACGGATCGAGGCGCGCTACCAATTCATGAGCTTAATTCAGGGCCAGTCTCGAACGGAGCTTAAGGAGGATGAGCTACGAATGTACGACTTTACGCCATTGCACGATGAGATCCGTGCTATAGATGAAGATTATATGATTGGCAAATGGTGCACTGCCCGGAGGGAGATGTTTGGCCCGTTATCGGCTGGTCTTCTCCAGTTTGAGCCAACTGCAGATGGCCAGACCAGATTTTGCTTCTACTATACGCTTAAGCGATCCACCATGTCGAGACTGCCGGCGCCGGGTGTCCTAGACCGAATCCTCAAACAGCAACTCGGGGTTGGTATGATCTTTGAGGAAGAAATGATTGGACGCTATATCCCTGGGGAGTTGAAGAAGCTCCTTGATTTAGAATCCGGACAGGGTGTTCACTGTCAGTTTAATGTTAAGATGACGATTAACGACCTTGATGAGTTCGTTGCAAGTCAAGACCACCGAGCCGAGATGGCGGGAACGATTCAGTTTGCCGAGTTTAATGGGGATCAGGGCGTAGTCTCCCTTCTCGAGCAAGGCAGCTATTTCAACTACCTGAGGATGAATCCTGAGACAGAAGAGCGGGAGATGCGGTATCACATCCGGTTTAGACACAAGAACCAACTCTTTCTTTTCGACGGCACGAAATTTATGCAGAAGGACAATAAAGGTGACATAAACGAGATACTGGAGGACTACACAACGCTATACTGCAGGGTTACGAAAGCAGATGACGGTAAACAAGTAGGCGTGGCTAAGTTAAAGTTCAGAACATTCGAGGATATTAAGAGCGTTGCTAGCCTGTTGGAATTTGGCTTCTCCTTCCAGGTTACTGGAACCACTAACTTTTGGAAGAAGGTAGCCGCTAGAAACAAGTTCAACGCCTTTACAATGCAGTTTATCTTCGATGAATATAACCCTTCAGGTCTTTAGGGTTATTTTTCGCGGTTATTGGATTGAGATAAGGAGTAGGCTAAAAGCTCGAGTTTCTCTAAAGTAGCTGCTGCCCACAAACATATAAGAGAACTCGATTTATGAGCATAGATATAGAGGTCTTTAGACCTTCACCTTTTGGTAATTTTTCGAAAAAACCTGAGCTAAGTTTTTTGTATTATTTTTCTTTGTCCTCTCCGAAGGTTATATCAAACTTAGATTCAGTAACATAGCAGCCTGTTGGGGCGCCCTTACTAATAGCCTCTGATTTGTAAAATTCATACCACCATCTGGCAGATTGCCATATGGCTTCAGGACAGCTTGACCTTGTTGATAAGCCCGGTGTTAACTCAATGCCGACTCCTGCGAACGCGCCCTCGACAAAGGCGGCGCTTGGGATTCCTATGCCTTTGAGAAGAGGATTGCCTTGCTCTCCTACCCCCCATGCAAAGGCAAGCCACTGGACGATTAAAGACCCAATATCTATAAGTCCTCGTTGCCTTCGGAATTTATTGACTGCTTTATCGAGGGTTTTATAATCGATTGAGAAGTTAATACAGGCGATGTTGGGAAAACTTTCAGGATTATTATACTGCGAGAGTTTGCCCTTCTGAACTCCATTTTCTTTAGGAATATCACCAAAGCCGCCTCGTGGGTTCAGCCATACTTCATACAGATTCCAATTTTTCGCACCGGATTTACTCCCAAATATCGCCGCGTGTGACCAGTGGCTGGGCGTCAAGTCGTGGCGGACTTGTGATTGAGCGACTCGTATTCGAAAATCAGTTAGGCTAGTCCCTCCGAGAAGTAAAACCCATCCTTCCAGATTAGTATTGGCTAAGACACGAGAAACCCATTCACGGTTGGTTTCTTTCTTATTGAGGCGTTTTTCCTCTCGAAACTCCGGATTATATTTCTTAACATCTGCTTGTCTTGTTGGTATCAAGTTTGAATCCTCCTTTCCGTAAGTTTATCTTTAACCCCTCGACCCTATAAGTCTATGGGCTCTAATGCATGGGAATCAACGGCTCCTTGGCTCAATCTCTTGGGAAACCAATAACGAACGCGCATACGGACGCGCCCAGCCCTCTCGGTGAAATGGAGTGTAGCGAATTGGTCATCGGCCGTCCTATAAAATGTTCTAGTGGGTGATTGTACAAGCCCCGGGATTGAATCAGGTGGAAATTTTGGGGGTGCATCCTCGGATTTGCCTCCGACTCGCTTATCTACAAGTGAGGATGGCGAGGAAATAACCTCTACAAGCTCAATTGGTCTAGGACCGCTCCTGAGCTCGCATGAGGCAACGCGGCCGTAATGGACGTCTCCCGTGAGTACCAATATCGAGTGTTGCGACTGGAAGAGAGCGCGAACCAGCTCCGGGTATTGCTTCTCATAATTAGACAGAGCACGGTCTGCAAATCTCCCACTGAACCAGCCCTCAGGTTTATGGAATATCGGTTGTCCTACTACCAGTGCACCAGGGCCCTGAAGTCCTTGAATCCATTGCTTAAGTTGAGTGAAGTCCGTCTGACTCATAAAGTTCTCATTGCCCTTTTCTCTAAACACGCGCGTATCAGCAATGAAAAACGATAGCTTGCCCACGTTAAATCGACGGGGGTGCCCTGCTTTTGACGGATCATCCGATTGGAAATCTTTATATAGGGCGAGAGCCACCCTTTTCCATCTTTCTCTGCCTTCCTCTTTCCAGGTGTTGTTGATGATTGTTGCCCAGTTAGGGTAGTTGTTCCAGAATTCATGATCATCTGCGGTAAAGTATGTAGCGCCAGATTCAAGAAGAACTTGGTACCCTTCCTTTTGCCCCCAGGTCCTGAGATATTTACTGAGGAAGTTCTCCGCTAGCCAGCCTGCGTCGTCGGGGAATTCTTCATCAGCCGGTATATCTAAGTAGACCTGATCCCCGCATAGAATCTTGACGTTAGGCTTCATGCCCTCTGGCAGAAGCTTTACAGCTCTGCCTATACGACCCTCCTGATCGTTCCCTTGATGAAAACATGAGGAGAGGAGAACCGTGAAAGGGCGCTCGCCTTCATCTGGGAGTGATGCAGGAAGCGTAGGAAATTTTGCCTTTGTTCCCTCCTTAGTTTTAACCTCGTAAATAGTATTAGGCTGAAGATTAGATATAGAAACGGTTTGTACAAAGACATTGCGAAGTGCAGGGTTCAAGGCTCCATCTACATTGACGCTTCGCCAATTCTCTTTTGGAACCTTGATCTCTCTTCCTCCAGGCGTTAGAGAGATAGAGTCATCTTCTGGTTTAGATGCCGTATCTAATGCGGCAATCCAAAGATTGGCTTTTTGCTGTTCAATTGCGTGGGGCACTAAAATGATTTTCATTCTAATATACGACTGATTCTGAAAGAGATGTTAAACCAAGCCGGCAGGGAAATCAACCAGAGCTTGTTAAATAGATGAGCGGGATTTATCTATCAAATTCACTGTAGAGACGACCCGGCGGGTCGTCTCTAAGGTAATCATTTGAGAGAGAAGTGAAGCAATCTGACACGAAGTGTCATCCTGTCGAAGCATTAGCCTGTAGGAGCGCCATCCCCGGCGCGACGAGTTCGCAGCTGGAAGTAGCTCCTACAAAAGGGAAGGCTAGCTTATACGTTGATACACTACAGTTTCTTGTAGCGTTACTAATTTGAATCAGTTCCCCTTCTAGTTACCGCAACTATCAGCTACATCTACTCTATGGTTTTATACAACTACTTTGCTCCCGCGTAGTTTTTGGCTACCTCCGCCCAGTTAACTACATTCCACCATGCAGTAATATAATCAGCCCGACGGTTTTGGTATTTGAGATAATAGGCATGCTCCCAGACATCAAGACCAAGAATAGGCTTTAGACCATCGGAAATAGGGTTATCTTGATTAGGGGTTGAGTTTATGATCAGTTTCCTGCCCTTATCCAGGCAAAGCCATGCCCAGCCGCTTCCAAACCGACCGGTGGCAGCCTTTGAAAACTGATCCTTAAAACCTGCAAGGTCCCCAAAACTAGATTTAATAGCGGAAACGAGATCGCCCTTAGGCTCGCCTCCACCATGCGGGCTCATCATATGCCAGAACATGCTGTGGTTAAGATGCCCTCCGCCGTTGTTACGCACGGCGGCGCGAATATCCTCAGGCACGGCATTTAAATCCTTAACCAACTCCTCAACAGATTTTGATTGTAGTGCAGGACGCTTTTCTAGGGCTGCATTTAGGTTATTTACATAAGTCTGGTGATGTTTAGTATGATGGATCTCCATCGTACGCGCGTCAATATGCGGCTCTAATGCATCATAATTATAAGGCAACTTGGGTAACTCGTGTGGCATGATAGCACCTCCTGATTGAATCTTATAATTCTCAATAAAAGAGATTTAAAGCATATACGAAAAGAGTTTAAAAATTAAACGTTTTAACTTCATCGATGAATAGAAAACCCTGTCTAATTCAGAATATTATAGCTCTCTAAATTTAGTGTGTCAAAAAATAGTAAGGATAGGGTTTATATTTTGACAATAAGGACTTGGGTAATTAGACTTTTTTGAATCACGATGATAGGAAGCGCATTATTAGATTCATTATGTTTGATCCATATTTATAATATAAGGAATATAATCTCAGGAAATTTAAAATGAGTGAGGAATTCATCATAGAGCTAAGAGATGTCCATAAATCATTTAACTCAAAGAGGGTACATACTGGCGTTACGCTCTCTATAAGAATGGGTGAGAATATAACGATACTAGGCGGCAGCGGCACGGGTAAAAGCGTTCTTCTTAAGGAGATAACGGGTCTTATAAAGCCGGATAAAGGCGAGGTTATTGTAGAAGGAGAAGACATCGTTCCAATGGATGAAAGTGAGCTTATCCACGTGAGGAGAAAAATGGGAATGCTTTTCCAGGGCGCCGCTCTTTTTGATTCACTCACCGTTTCAGAAAATATAGCGTATCCCCTGAGGGAGCATTCAAACCATACTGAAGATGAGATAAAGGAGATAGTTTCAAAAACGCTTGAGCTTGTAGGGCTTCCAGGGGTAGAAGACAAATTACCTTCCGATCTTAGCGGTGGCATGAAAAAGCGTGTCGGTCTTGCAAGGGCAATGTCTTCTGAGCCAAGGATTCTTCTCTATGATGAGCCGACAACAGGGCTCGATCCGCCAAATATCAGCAGGATTAATAATTTAATAAAGGATATGCAGAAAAAATTTGGCATTACCGGCGTTGTTATCACACATGATGTGAAAAGCGCGTTTGAGGTTTCGGATAGAATCGCATTCCTTTACCAGGGTAAAATCGTTTTTGTTGGAACGGTTGAGGATGTTAAAAACACGGATATTGAGGCTCTAAGCGATTTTATTAATGGAAGGCTTGAAGATGATTAGGGTTTAGGTCTTAATACAAAAATTCTAGTCTACTTATCCAGGAATGTTCTAACCTTTATCTCCTTTCCGTCTGTAATAACCTTCACTAAGCCCTCCGTTTCAGTCTCAAAAACAGTTGGGTTGCTATCACTATCTAACTTACTCCCTTCATTTAATTTTGAGATACTCTCTAAAGTAGAGTTTGTTACAATAATTTTAGGGGAGAATATGCTGATAAACTCTGATGAGCCTTTTTGCCCTATAGGAGCCTTAGGAAAATAGACAACCTCACTTTGCATCTTATCTCTATGAGTTTCAAGAAGGCTCTTTATAGCATCTTCATCGGTTATACCCTCGCCAAGAAGGAAGCTCACGTCTTTTAATATCAACCTCACCAAAACTGGATAGGGTAACGATGAATCTTTTATCCTAAATCCACTCGCGGGTTTAAGAAATTCCACCTTAACCCCCTCTATCTCAAATGGCTCTGGTTCACCATCTGATATATCTTTCCAACCGATCCCTTTATTTTTTATTAATTCCCAAAGCTCTCCATCCAGTTTTCTTCCATTAGTCCAGACCCTATCTACTTGAAATTTTCTTAGTATGCTTTTTGCCCCCTCTAAATGGTCCTTATCTGGTGACGTTAATATCAGATAGTCAATTCTTAAGACACCAGACTTGAGAAGATAGGGGGTTAGAACGCTCCTTTCTATGTATCCCCCCGTCTTTAGGCTTGAAAACCCCCCGTCGATCAGAATTGTTTTTTCTATAGGAAGCCTTATGAAAGTTATGTTTCTGCTTCCGGCATCGAGGAAATCTACTTCGAGAGAACCTGAGTGCGGATTCCTGAAAATGTTTAAAGCCAGCGTTATGATAAATCCTATAATAATAACTGGAAGAAGAAGCCTTAATTTTGGATACCACTTCCACAATAGGAGAGGAATTAAAGCAAACGCCAATAAAACTATGCTTTTATAGTTTGGGGATGGGACTGTGAGAGAAGAGAGGGGGAATTTTAATATTCCCTCAATTACTAAGAGAAATAGTTTAATAAGAAAAACGTCTAAAAAAAGAAAAACCTGCGCAACAAAGTCGGATGCCAAAAAGGACAGAAAGGAAAGAAGCCCGATAGGGACAATCAAAAATTCAACAAGCGGTACTGCTACCAGGTTTGCGGGGATGGATACAATAGAGATAGTTCCAAAGCTATTTACTATGAATGGTAAAGTGGCAAAAGATGCGGCAACGGTAGTTTTGACGCTCGAGAGTAGTTTATCTTTAAAGGTGTTTAACTTAAGGGGGTAAAATTTATTCATGAGAAGTATTCCAAGAACAGAGGCGAAGGATAGCTGAAACGACAGCTCAAATAGCGCCCAGGGGTGCCAGAGAAGGATTATAAAGGCTGAAACGGCAAGGGTGTTTAGCCTATTTTCCTCTCTTCCTATAACTATTGAGATCAAATAAACAATAGCCATTATCGAAGCCCGCACCACAGGGTTAGCAAATCCTGCGACAAACATATATATAAAAACAGGGAGGATGGTGAGTGCGGCAGTAAGCCTTGGCACCTGAAACCTGAGAAGAAGGAATTCAGAACGCTTTAGAATCCATTTTATTATTATATAAAAGACAAGAGCCAGAGCCGCTACGTGAAGCCCTGAGATTGAAAGAAGATGTGAGACCCCAGCCGAGGAAAATTCATTTATTAATTCTTTCGGTATTCCTCCTTGATCGCCTATGGTAATGGCGTTAAGCATCTCGCTCTCGGGAAAAGGGGCGTTCCTTCTCACAAAACTCGCAAACCTTACCCTAAGCCTGTCTAATCCGTGTAAGAAGGGGTTTGAACTCTCGCTTTTACCAAAGGATATGATCCATTCCTTTCCCGGCACAAAACCAGTAGCATATATCCCTTGCCTTTCGTAGTAACGTCTGATGTCAAAACCGCCAGGGTTTTGAAAACTTCTAGGGCGCCTGAGTTTTGTATCTAGCACCCTTATTCTATCACCGTATGCGAGTGGAGGGAGTCTTTCCTCGGTGGTTATTATCGCCTTTCCTTGCGCCTCTGCTTCTTTTCCTTCTATGAAGATTTTATTAACCTCAATAAAAAGCCTTGTCCCCTCCTCCCTTGCTTCCTGAGACCTATAAAGAACTCCTTCTACATCGAGTTCTTTTCCGGTAAAGTTCAATATACTATTTTCTTGAATGTTCGGTTTTGTAGAGAATAGAAGCCCAATTGGAATGAAGATTAAAAAACCTAATTTCGGCTTTAGTATATAAACGCCGCCAAAAATAGGAGAAAGAAGGGCAATCAATATCCATTCATGTCCAATATACTCGGAGATGAGTATTCCTGAAGTAAACCCTAAAAGTGGAGGAAGGATCTTATATCTTGAGAGAAAGGGCCTCATTAATCGATTATCTTCATAAGAGCCACTGCATAAGCGGCTATTCCCTCGCCCCTGCCGGTAAAACCCATCCCGTCTGATGTTGTTGCCTTTATGCCAAGGGATTGCTCAGGGAGCTCGATTACGGAAGCGAGCCCTTTTTTTATTTCAGAAACATAGGGCTGTAGCTTTGGTTTTTCCGAGACTATAACGGTGTCTATGTTTTCTACTATAAAACCCTTAGAGTAAGATAACGTTAATACTTCCCTGAGTAGAGTTAAGCTCGATGCCCCCTTATATCTGGGGTCGGTATCTGGAAAATGACTCCCGATATCCCTTTCCCCAATAGCCCCTAGAACTGCATCACATATGGCGTGGGTTA